>NZ_JBAKAS010000017.1:0-97976 GCF_038155025.1 Marinomonas sp. TI.3.20
GAAGTGAAAAGCGTCATCGCCGATGGTAGTGTGGGGGATCCCATGTGAGAGTAGGTCGTCGTCAAGCTTATAATTAAGAGAAGCCCCATCCTGCTACGCAGGGTGGGGTTTTTTCGTTCCAGTGCATAATAACCTCACACCTGTGTGGGGCTCTTATGAAGGAACGCATGTGAGAGTAGGTCGTCGTCAAGCTTATAATTAAGAAAGCCCTGATCGCTAACGCTGTCAGGGCTTTTTTTTGTCTGAAATAAACCAAAAAACACAGAAGGGACCTAACCCTCCTACGAAAAGTCGCCTCTTAGTCTTGTAGTAAGAGTCGTTTCTTGTTCTTCCATTTGCTTGCGCCTGTCTCGCAAGCTCGACGCGTCAGCACAAATGCAAAACAAGAGCCTTTAGTATCTATTGCGCAGGGTCAGACCCCTTAAACAGTTGCGCAGCGTTCAAGCAACCACATCATTCAACGTTTAAGAGCTCTGATCATACTGTCCAAGCATCTTTTTAAGACAGGCATGCGAAAAAGCCAGTAACCACGGCACTTTCAGCTTTTTTCGGTTTATTTTCCAGTCTTCTTCTATACTTAATTTTTGTTTACTCAAGGAAGAGGAGCAGGATTATGCCTATGCCGAGAAGTCAGCAAGTATGCTTAGACGATACCCCTTATTATCATTGCGTTGCCCGATGTGTGCGTCGGGCCTTTTTATGTGGTGAAGATCCATTCACAGGAACAAGTTATGAGCATCGGCGAGGTTGGGTAGAGAGCCGCTTGCTGTTTCTCGCCAGTGTCTTTTCAATCGATATTTGTGCCTATGCGGTGATGACCAATCACCTTCATGTGGTGCTGCATATCGATTCAGAAAAAGCGAAGCATTGGACTGTGTTTGAAGTGTTAGAGCGTTGGAATAGGATTCATAAAGGCACGACGTTTACTCAGCAATATCTAGCCGGTGGTTCGCTTCCAGCCTATGTGATTGCTTTAGCAGAAGCCGCGGCAGAAACCTATCGAGAACGCTTAACAGACTTAAGCTGGTTTATGAAAGAACTTAACGAGCCGATTGCACGGCGAGCTAATTTAGAGGATGAATGTACCGGTCATTTTTGGGAAGGACGCTTTAAATCCCAGGCTTTGCTCGATGAAGCGGCGCTTATGGCTTGCATGGCCTACGTCGATTTAAATCCAGTAAGATCAGGCATCAGCGATACCCCAGAAAGCTCTGATTTCACCAGTATTAAGAAGCGAGTGGCGGCGACGAAAGGAAAGTATCAAGCTAAGGCGCTTTATCCATTTGTCGGTAATCCACAAAAAGATATGCCAAGTGGTTTGCCTTTTAAACTAGTGGATTACTTAGAACTCATCGACATGACGGGGCGAATAGTGAAAGAAGGTAAAAAAGGCTCTATTGATGCATCGTTGCTTCCCATTCTGCAAAGACTGAATATTTCATCCGACAATTGGCTGTGTATTGCCACTGAATTTGAAGCCAGAACGGGTAGTGTTGTCGGGCAAGAGTTATCGATTGATCATTACTGTGAATTGCACAACCGGCAGTGTAATAGGAAAAGTACTCAACTACTCGCCTGAGTGATTGTTATTTAGTCTCGCTTGCTTATTACTATCCTGTATATTTTGATTTACGAGTAATAAATATGTTTCGGCATGGCGTCTAATTCTCTGTTTTTATTGGATTTATTAGGTGCCTGTCTTTAATGTTTTTTAATGAGGTTTCTTATATGTTGATTAAGTTTTACAGTGAAGAGTCGGCGAGTTTTGTCATGCTTGATGGCGTGGCTAATCAATTACTTACGATTATGGGTCACGGTAGCAGCACGGAAGGGTCAGTCAGTGGTGAGGCATTGAGCTCTGCCTTAGATTATTTGACTTTGGCGACTACGAACAACAAGGATGAATCTGTTAGTGGTAACCCTGATGAGCCAGAAGAAGTTACGTTATCAGCTCGCGCCGCACCTTTGATCGCAATGTTACGTCGAGCCAGCGATGCTGATGGTTACGTGATGTGGCGTCCGAACTAATGCTATGAAATAGTTAAGACAGGCATGATTGAAAATCAGTAAACATATGTCCTTTGGCTCTTTATGGGTTAATTCACCGTATCTTTTATAAACTTTACTTTTGTTTTCTTAAGGCAGAGGCGCTGGGTTGTGTCTGCTGCCAGATGTTAGTCGTTATTCTAATAACAGTGTCTGTCTGTTCCTTTCCGTGACCTGTGTGATGCTTGGCTACGCAATATTTAATCAGAGGTGGTAAAATTTCATATCGATATTTTCAAGTCAATGTAGCCAGTCTGCTGTTATGGAGTATGTATGTCGGATAAAGGTCTTCTTGGGTCTGTGTATGAAAAAATCGCTAATGAAGAAGATGCAAGGGCGTGTGAGAAGATTGATAGCTCGGTGTGTAAGCAGGTGCCTGGTAATTTTATCAAGCTGATCATTGCGCAGTTTTTTACCAATTTAGGCGATGCGTTGATCAATCCAAAAGTGACTTTGCCTTGGGTGTTGCAAAGTGTAGGAGCGCCGGCGTATTTATTGGGTTGGTTGGTGCCGATCCGTGAGTCTGGGTCTTTACTTCCGCAGTTGGCGATTGCGAGTGTTATTCGTAAGTTACCCATTCGAAAATGGGTGTGGATTGTTGGTAGTGTGCTCCAGTCTCTGAGTATTATTGCTATTGGCGTTGTTGCCGCTACTTTTGATGGAGCATTAGCTGGCTGGTTAATTATTCTATGTCTGATTGTATTTAGTTTAGCGCGAGGCTTGAGTTCCGTTGCTTCGAAAGATGTCTTAGGTAGAACAGTTCCTAAGAGTCAGCGAGGTCAGGTCTCTGGTTGGTCTGCGAGTTTGGCAGGCTTGGTTACGGTTGGCGTTGCGGTGATGATGATGCTCAGCGCTTTTACGGCCTTTGAGGCCAGTCCTATTGTCTATGGCGCTTGTTTGGTGATGGCGTCTATGGTTTGGTTGATCGGTGCGGCGGTGTATTCTCGGGTGGTGGAATTTCCTGGTGAAGTCGATAACGGTCGCAATGGCTTGATGGAAGCATTGAAACAGTTGACCTTGTTGAAAACAGATCGAGCGTTTCGTCTGTTTGTTGTTACGCGCTCTTTGTTTCTTTGTTCCGCACTGAGTGCGCCTTATTATGTGGTTTTAGCTCATCAAAAACTGGGCAATGGTGTCTGGGTGTTGGCGATGTTTCTCTTTGCTAGCGGCCTTGCTTCTTTAGTGTCAGCGCCTTTTTGGGGGCGTTATTCGGATCGATCTAGTAAGAAAGTGATGGTGGTTGCATGCCTTCTCAGTTCTACTGTTGGTTTTGTTCTTTTTGCTATTTCTTACTTTAAACCCTCTCTCTTTAATCAGGCTATTATATTGCCTGCGTTATATTTTCTGTTAACGATTGCTCATCAAGGTGTGCGTGTAGGGCGTAAAACGTATCTAGTGGATTTGGCTGATGGCAATAAGCGTACAAGTTATGTGGCAGTGAGTAATACGGTGATTGGTTTTATGCTGTTATTGATGAGTCTTATAGGGACGCTGACTCAAGTCATCTCAATAGAGGGGCTTGTGCTTGTGTTTGCGATTATTGCTTTGATTGGCGTGCTAATGGCTATGCGTTTACCGGAAGCATGATTAAAAATAGACAAAATAATGTTAGTAAAAAGCCGCTTAACAGTGATGTTAAAGCGGCTTTTTATTCGACATAGAATCTTAAGCAGGTAGGTTGGCTTTAAGCCATGTGATTGCTTCAGGATAAGGCGCTGGCATAGCAAGGCTGTTAAGTGCTGAATGTAACACTTCTAGATTGCCAGTACAGAAGTTTAGATGGCCGACTTTACGGCCAGGTCTGACGTCTTTTTTGTACCAATACAATTCCAAGCTTTTGATATTTAGCCATTGGTAGTCTAAATCGACACCAATCAGGTTGACCATCATGCTTTGGTTTTTGATTTCAGCTTCGACAAGAGGTAAACCTGTTACCGCGCGAACATGGTTTTCAAACTGACAAACATTACTGCCAGCTTGGGTCCAATGGCCGCTATTATGAACGCGAGGAGCCAGTTCATTGATGAGTAGCTCATCTCCCACGCGGAAGCATTCCATCGCCATAACACCAACGTAATCTAATGCATCCATCAGTTTGCTAAGCATGACTTCTGCTGTGCTTTGGTATTGATCAAGGCGTTTTAGCGGTGAAATAGATGCGTACAAGATGCCATTGATGTGAAGGTTAAGTGTGAGTGGGTAAAAATATTTTTTACCGTCTTTACCACGCACACCCACCAAGGATACTTCTTCATCAAAGTTAATTGCTTGTTCGGCAATGGCTTGGCCTTTCCAATCATCTGGGATCTCTGACTTTTCTGCTTGCTTAAGCCAATATTGGCCTTTGCCATCGTAACCGCCACGACGGCGTTTCATAAGTACACGCTCGCCTAAGGTTTGGTACGCGTAATCAGCAGTCGAGTCTTGCTCTACTGGAAACCAAGGCGCTGTCGCAAGCTCAAGGCGGTCTAGCCATTGTTTTTGCGTCAGGCGGTCTGCCAGTTGAGGGAAGGTCGCCAAGTTAACAAAGTTCTTATGTGTGGCAAGTTGTTTTGTTGCCACCGTTTCCGGCCACTCTTCACGTTCAGCCGTAACGATGTCATCCGCTTGCAAAGGCAGCGCTTCAGTGGCTTCTATGTCGACAGGGCGAACATCAAGACCAAGTGGTGTGCCTGCTTGTTTTAGCATGGCGCCAAGTTGTCCGGCGCCTAATACCCATAAAGTTGACATTTACACCTCTCGAGGGTCAGGGTGAGCAAGAACGGTTTCCGTTTGTTGAGTTCGGAACGCTTCAATTTTCTTAGCCAGCTCTGGATCAGAGTTGGCAAGAATCTGACAAGCCAGTAGGCCGGCATTAAAGGCGCCTGCCGTACCAATGGCAAGCGTGCCAACTGCAACGCCTTTTGGCATTTGTGCGATCGACAGTAAGCTGTCCATGCCGTTTAGGGCTTTGCTTTGTACTGGCACACCGAGTACAGGCAAGCGTGTGTGTGCGGCAACCATGCCAGGTAAATGTGCTGCGCCGCCAGCGCCGCCAATAATTACTTGGAAGCCTTTTTCAACGGCTTGTTCTGCAAACTGAGTTAATTTAACGGGCGTTCTGTGAGCAGAAACTACTTCTACGTGATAACTCACGCCAAGTATGTCCATTATTTCAGCGGCACTTTCCATGGTGGCCCAGTCACTTTTAGATCCCATAATAAGGGCTACTTTTGCTTGCAAAACAATTCTCCTGATGGCGGTTGTCAACGTGGTGTGCTGAGGGGCAAAGTTACGTTGGCGTATGAAATAGAGTCGCTTGATATGACGTGGCCTATCACGTGAATGAAGCGATATTAATTGGGCGATAATATAGCCGATTTTGACAAAAACAGCGAGGGGTTGCAGGGATTGCTTGTTATAGATAGAACGTTAGAGGCAAAAAAAGAGCGACTTAGAGCCGCTCTTTTAGATATTGTTCGTAATCTGGTACTTTTCGTTCGAATTCGCTATCAAATAATGGCGAAGAAACTAAAAAGTTTGCAGACGATACGCTACAGGCAATGGGGATGTTCCACACTGCCGCAACGCGCAGTAAAGCCTTTATATCAGGATCGTGAGGCATAGGTTCAAACGGGTCCCAGAAAAATATTAGGACATCGATTTTACCTTCTGCTATCAGGCCACCTAATTGCTGATCACCGCCAAGTGGCCCACTAATGAGTGCTTGTACAGGGACATTTAATTGCTTCTGCATTAAGTTCCCAGTCGTTCCTGTTGCTAATAAGTTGTGCTTGATAAGCTTTTTCTTATGCTTTTCAGCCCACTCTATTAGCTCTGGCTTCATGTTGTCATGTGCCACCAGAGCGACGTTTTTACGCTCTGGTGTTGTAATGAGTTTTTTCAGCAAGACTTTACTCGTCACTGTTGGTTATTCCTTTGCTTCGCCAACTTTCACGACTTTCATCATGTTAGTTGTACCATGACTGACTAGGTGATCACCTTTAGTAACAATAACAATGTCGCCGTCATTGATTAAACCAAGAGACTTAACGTGATCAACAAGACCTGAAACTATAGTCTCAATATTGAACTCTTTTGATGAGAATGCAACAGGAGTTACACCACGATAAAGCGTTACTTTATTCAATGTTGCTTGGTTTGGCGACAAGGCATAAATAGGTAACCCAGAGCTGATACGAGACATTAACAATGGTGTTGTACCTGATTCAGTCAAGCTGATGATCGCTTTTACGCCTTCCAAATGGTTGGCTGCGTACATTGCAGACATCGCAATAGTTTCATCAACATTTGTGAAAGTCACATCAACACGGTGTTTAGAGCGATTGATTGCAGGTTGTTTCTCTGCACCCAAGCAAACACGGTTCATGGTTTGAATAACTTCTTCAGGGTAGGCGCCTGCTGCTGTTTCTGCAGACAACATAACCGCATCGGTACCATCTAGTACGGCGTTAGCAACATCAAATACTTCAGCACGAGTAGGCATAGCGCTGGTGATCATAGTTTCCATCATTTGAGTCGCCGTAATGACTGGGCGATTCAATTGGCGGCAGCGTTTGATCATGTGTTTTTGTACACCGATTAGCTCAGCATCACCGATTTCTACACCAAGATCCCCACGAGCTACCATGACAGCATCCGATGCTAAAATAATAGCATCTAATGTTTCATTATCAGCGACGGCTTCAGCGCGTTCCACTTTAGAAACAATGCCCGCTTGCAGGCCAGCGGCTTCGGCTAATGTGCGTGCTTCATGAAGATCCGCCGCACTGCGTGGGAAGGAGACAGCAAGGTAATCCGCTTTTAATGCTGCGGCTGTTTTGATATCTTCTTTATCTTTAGGCGTTAGAGCGGCAGCCGATAAGCCACCACCTTGGCGGTTGATGCCTTTATTGTTTGATAGTGGACCACCAACAATAACTTTAGTAATAACTTCTTGGCCTTTGACTTCAAGCACTTCAAGTACGACACGACCGTCGTCAAGAAGAAGAATGTTGCCTGGTTGAGAGTCTTTCGCCAGTTGTGGGTAGTCGATACCAACACGAGACTCGTCACCATTATTTTTATCAAAACCAACATCAAGAACGAAAGTTGCGCCGTCTTTTAGTTGAACTTTTGTGTCTTTAAAGCGAGCGATACGAATTTTAGGACCTTGAAGATCTCCAAGGATCGCAACGTGGCGATTGTTCTTTTTCGCCATTTCGCGAACAATATTTGCACGATCAATATGGTCTTCTGGCTGACCATGAGAAAAGTTAAGACGGAAAACATTGGCACCTGCAAGAATCAATTTCTCAATCATTTCAGGGGAGCTAGAAGCTGGGCCAAGTGTTGCAACAATTTTAGTTCTGCGAGTCATTATAAATTACCAAACATTAGGAAGCGTGTTTCGGAGTATCAAATAGCATAAAGGCTGCATTAGCAGCCTTTATAGGTAGATATTATTTAGCGTTCATCAGCGCGATGGTGTTATCTAACATACGGTTAGAGAAGCCCCATTCGTTATCATACCAAGCCATTACTTTAACTAATTTACCTTGGACGCGAGTTTGAGTCGCATCAAAGTTAGAGGTAAAAGCATTGTGGTTGAAATCGCTAGATACAAGCGGATCATGATTTACATGAAGAACTTGAGCCAAAATTGGATCGGCTTTTACTGCATCTTCAATAATTTTATTAACTTCTTCAGTCGTTGTTTCACGAGGTGCTAAGAAGGTTAAATCTACTAATGAAACATTGATTGTTGGAACGCGAACCGCCATACCATCAAATTTGCCTGCAAGTTCAGGAATAACTAAACCAACAGCGGCAGCAGCCCCTGTTTTACTTGGGATCATATTCATTGCCGCAGCACGAGCGCGGTAAAGGTCTTCATGATAAACATCAGATAGACGCTGATCATTAGTGTAAGAGTGGATGGTAGTCATCAAGCCGCTTTCAATACCAAGCTTGTCGCTTAATGGCTTAGCTATTGGTGCTAGGCAGTTTGTTGTGCAAGATGCGTTAGAAATAACCGTCATGTCAGATGTTAGGACATCTTGGTTGACACCGTAAACGACGGTAGCGTCTACTTCTTTACCAGGAGCAGAAATAATAACTTTTTTAGCGCCAGCTTTAATATGTGCACTGGCTTTTTCTTTTGTAGTAAAGAAACCAGTACATTCATAAACAACATCAACGTCTAATTCAGCCCAAGGAAGATCAGCAGGGTTACGCTCAGAGAAAGTGCGGATTTTGTCTGAATTGACATACAGAGCTTCATGGTCAAATGTTACTTCTTCGCTGAAACGTCCATGCACAGTGTCATATTTAGTTAAGTGAGCATTGGTTTTAGAGTCACCAAGATCATTGATTGCTACAACTTGAATTTGATCACGTTTACCAGATTCGTATAGCGCTCTAAGTGTGTTGCGTCCAATACGTCCGTATCCGTTAATTGCTACTTTAATAGTCATACTCACCTCTAAATATAGTGGAACTCCATTTCGCCTTTGTCTGTAGTGCAACACCAGCAAAATGGGTAAATGTGCTCTTTGACGTAAAAATACTACATAACATGATTTTCAAGCAAGGGAAGAGGGTAAATCTTCCTTATATTGTTCGATAAATAGTCGTTCATTACGTTGTTTAAGATAATACAATAAATTATGTTACTGCTGGACGCTATTTTAAAGGAAAAATAGAGTTTTTTAACTCTTTATGTAAAAAAATTACAGTTTTTTATGGTTTATAGCGCTATGCACAGTTTTATCGCGTGATTTTTATGAAAAATGTAGTAATATTACAAAAAAATGATTACACATCAGTCGGGCAGAGACTGCTGTTTAACGAAACGGAGTAAAGTATGAATACTATCGTTACGAAAGTAACTGAAGCCATCATTGAGCGCAGCCAGTCTTTGCGCGCTCAATACTTATCCGATATGAAAAAAGCACAAGAGCAAGGCCCACACCGCGGTAAATTATCTTGTGGTAATTTGGCTCATGGTTTTGCCGCTTGTCAGCCGACCGATAAGCAAAAGTTAACATTAATGGAAGAGGCGAACATTGGCATCATCTCTTCTTACAACGATATGTTATCTGCACATCAGCCTTACAATAACTACCCTGACCAAATTCGCCAAGCGGTAGCAGAAATGGGCAGTGTTGCTCAATTTGCTGGCGGTGTTCCTGCAATGTGTGACGGAATAACTCAAGGCCAAGATGGCATGGAGTTAAGCTTATTTAGTCGCGATAATATAGCTCAAGGTGCTGCGATTGCGCTGTCTCATAACATGTTCGATGCCGCTTTGTATTTAGGTATTTGTGACAAAATTGTACCTGGTCTATTGATTGCGGCACTTCGATTCGGTCATCTTCCGGCTTTATTTGTACCTGCTGGGCCGATGCATTCCGGTATTACTAATGCTGAAAAATCGGCAGTACGCCAGCGTTATGCCCAAGGCAAAGCGAGTCGAGAAGAATTGCTTAAAGCAGAATCAGCCTCTTACCACAGTGCTGGTACTTGTACTTTTTACGGAACAGCAAACTCTAACCAATTGTTAGTAGAAATGATGGGGCTGCAATTACCAGGCTCATCGTTTGTTAATCCAGATGATCCATTGCGTGCGGCATTAACAAAACATACAGCACAACTAGCAACTAAGATTACGTCATTGGGTCGTGATTTCCGCCCATTATACGAAGTCATTGATGAGCGAAGCATCGTGAATGCGATCGTTGGCCTATTGGCTACTGGCGGTTCGACTAACCATACAATGCACATTGTCGCTTTTGCGCGTGCAGCTGGCATTATCATAACTTGGGATGACTTCTCAGCCTTGTCTAAAGTCGTTCCATTATTGACTCGTATTTATCCAAATGGCCAAGCAGACATTAACCATTTTCATGCTGCAGGTGGTATGGCGTATCTTGTTAAACAGCTGCTTAAAGGTGGTTTGCTTCATGAAGATGTGATGACCATTGTTGGTAAAGGCTTAACTCATTACACCAAAGAGCCTTTCTTGGAAGGTGACAATGTTGTTTGGCGCGATGGTACAGAACAAAGTTTGGATCTAGGCGTTGTTCGACCAATTGAAGACCCATTCAGCAAAGAAGGTGGTTTATCACTTCTTAAGGGTAATTTAGGTCGTGCGGTGATAAAAGTTTCTGCAGTAGCGGAAGAAAATCGCATTGTTGAAGCGCCAGCCATGGTATTTCATAATCAAAATGACCTAGCTGATGCAATTATTAATGGTGAGTTAGAGCACGATTGTGTTGCTGTAGTTCGCTTTCAAGGGCCAAAAGCGATTGGTATGCCAGAGTTGCATAAACTCACCCCTTATTTAGTTAACTTGCAAGACAAGGGTTATAAAGTTGCCCTAGTAACAGATGGCCGTATGTCTGGCGCATCAGGTAAAGTGCCTGCCGCAATTCATTTGACGCCTGAAGCACTAGCTGGCGGCTTAATCGCAAAAATTCAGAATGGCGACTTGGTCCGTTTGGATGCAATATCAGGTACTTTATCAGTACTTGTTTCAGACGAAGAATTAGCCTCTAGAACAGCAGTGCACCAAGATTTAACGGATTCTCATCAGGGTATGGGGCGCGAACTATTCAGTGCTCAGCGAGCGCTAGTAAACGGTGCTGAGCAAGGTGCTTGTAGCTTGTTTAACGATTAATTTAAGTGTTCCTCTGACTACTAACGTTTGTTAGTAATGGTGTTTAGGGCTTGCTTTGCAAGCCCTTTTTTTATGCTCTATAAATAATGAGTAGCAGAGTAGCAGAGTAGCAGAGTAGCAGAGTAGCAGAGTAGCAGAGTAGCAGAGTAGCAGAGTAGCAGTTGGTGTGAGGAGTAAGAGCGATAAAAAAAGCCCAGTTCAATTTACTTGAGCTGGGCTTTCTAATGGAATGCTTGTGCTTATTCCATAGTATCTAACGATTTAGTGTACTCGTCGAAAGTATCCGTCACTTTCTTCTCAGGAGCGCCACTCATCAAACTAAATATGATGATAGCAAGTGTTGAGAAGATGAAGCCTGGAACAATCTCGTACAGGTCGAATATGCCGCCATGTAACTGCTTCCAAACAACGATAGTTACGCCACCAACAATAATGCCGGCAAGAGCGCCGTTGCGGTGCATGTTACGCCAGAATAGACTCAAAAGAATGGCTGGGCCAAATGCAGCGCCAAAGCCAGCCCAAGCATAAGACACTAAACCTAATACTGAGCTGTTTGGGTTCAATGCTAATACTAGAGCTATAACAGCAATAGCAACAACACCAAGGCGTCCAACGTTTACGATTTCTTTTTGAGTTGCATTCTTATTGATGAGTTGTTTGTAGAAATCTTCAGCTAGAGCAGAAGAGGAAACTAACAGTTGAGAATCTGCGGTGCTCATGATGGCCGCTAAGATGGCGGCAAGAAGAATACCCGCTACGACAGGATGGAAAATTGCATTAACCATGATCATGAATATTTTCTCAGGATCTGCAAGCGTTCCGCCTAGATGATTATCAACAAATACAATCCCTGATAAGCCAATAGCAAGAGCGCCTGCCATACATATAATTGTCCAGCTAACTGCAATACGACGTGCAACCTTGATGTCTTTGTTAGAGCGAGAGGCTTTGAATCGTGCCAAAATATGCGGCTGACCAAAGTAACCTAATCCCCAAGCAACCAAAGAAACAATGCCAATGAAAGACAGAGGTTGGCCTTTTATGTTGGTCCAAATGTCTAGCAATTCGGGATTTTTTGCCGCCAATGTACTTGGAAGTTCAGACCAGCTACCGTCAAGGGCAACTAAAGGAACGACAACCAACGCAGCGGCCATCATTAGGCCTTGTACAAGATCTGTCCATGCAACTGCTAAGAAACCACCAAATAGTGTGTAAGACACAACACAAACTGTACCGATAATAACCGCGTAGGTGTAATCGATGTGGAAAACAGTTTCAAAGAGTTTGCCACCAGCCACAAGGCCAGAACTTGTGTAAAACAAGAAGAACAACAGGATAAATGCTGCTGAAATGGTTTGAATAAGCTTGGACTTATCTTGAAAGCGAGTCGCAAGAAAATGTGGGATCGTCAAAGAATTGTCCGCTGTAATACTGTAGGTACGTAAGCGTTTCGCACACAGTAGCCAGTTCAACCAAGTACCTACTAACAAGCCACCACCTAACCAGATGGATTCCATGCCAGAGGCAAACGCATACCCTGGTAGCCCTAGAAGTAGCCAACCACTCATATCGGATGCGCCAGCAGAAATGGCTGTTGGCCAAGGCCCTAATGAGCGTCCGCCTAAAAAGTAGTCTTCTGAACTTGATGTGAGCTTATAAGCGTAAAGCCCAATACCAAGCATGACTATAAGATAAGCTAAAAAAGTAAAGCTTATCGCAAAGCTTGAATTTTCAATCATTTTAATCCCCGATTCGGTAAAATCATGCTGATACGATGACCCGTTAAGTTAGAGCCTCAGTACTGTTAATAAAGCATCTACCAGTTTTGATAAGTGGCCTACACAGTATATTGATAGAAGGTACTTCCACCAATTCGTATCGAATAATTATAATTTTTAAATGTTTTTAACGTATAAAGCCGGTGAAATATAGTATAAGTGTTATAGTCAAATATTATATATTTTGACTATTTTTAGCACTCTTCATGACTACATTGTGCATTCTAGGTAGGTATAGATGGATTATCTTTCAAAAAACTCTGGCAAAGTTGCAAAATTATCTGGAAAGGAAATGAATACCTAAAAATAAGCGTCAGAATTTTGTCAGATTGTAAAAAGGCATCCGATCGATGCCTTTTATATTTTCTCGCTTGAGGCCAAGCCTATTTTTTTTCAACTTTAGGTAAACGTGTGTCTTGAACGCTTAACTTAAGTTTTCTAAGGTGCGCATTAAACTCTGGCCCACGTTTCAATAAAACGCCGGTGGCTAATGCGTCAATCAAGGTTAAGTAGACGATACGAGAACTCATAGGAGTATAAATATCAGTGTCTTCTGTTTCTTCAATCGGCAGCACAATAGAGCAGTGATCCGTTAATGGAGAGTCTGGATTAGTTATGCCGATGACGGTCGCTCCAGCTTCTCTTGCAACACGGGCAGTCTCAATAAGTGGTAGTGTTCTTCCTGTATAAGAAATAACAACAACCGCATCGCCTGGGTGTGTTCCTGCTGCAGCCATACGCTGAACTAAAATATCAGTGTAAGCAACAACCGGCATGTTTAAACGAAAGAATTTATGGTGAGCGTCTTTCGCAACAGGGCCTGAAGCACCTAAGCCGTAAAACTCAATGCGACGAGCTTGGGCAAGCACATCAACAGCTCGACTAATTAACGCTTCAGGTAAAATTTCTTGAGCGCGAGTTAAGTTGTTCTTAGCCGCTTCGAAGATTTTAGCTGTGACAGCACCAGGAGCATCGTCTGGTTCTACGTTAAGATTAACGTAAGGTGTCCCCGTCGCTAAACTTTGAGCCAAAGATACTTTGAAGTCAGGAAAGCCGCTGCCAATTAAGCTACGACAGAATCGGTTTACCGTAGGTTCACTTACTTCAGCTCGAGCAGCCAGTTTCGCGATGCTAGAGTGAATCGTCGTTTTAGGGTCGGCAAGAATTGCTTCAGCAACTTTGCGTTCTGATTTACTGAGAGTACCTAGACTCTCTTGTATTTTACGAATAATGTCTTCGTGTTTATTCATTGATTTGCTTCAAAATTGTCTATTGACTCGGATAGTTGTGTTTGACATTCTGACAGTGACTTACAATTGTGGCAACAAAATGATTAATTTATCTGAGTATTTTGAAAAAATGGTGGTGATTTTACCCCAATTTGATCAAATAACAGTGATACCTTTTGAAGAAGGTTTTTCAAATCATGTTTATCGTCTTGATTGGGATGGTTTCCCTCAGTTGGTATTAAGAATCCCTGCGTTGGATGAATCTGCTTTTTACATTAATCGCCAGAGTGAATTGCAGATTCTATCGATGGCGGCGCAGGTGGGATTATCCCCAGAGTTGCTTTGGCATGATGAAGCAGGGGCTTTTGTTTGTCGGTATGTTTCTCAGCCTTCTTTTGATTGGAGTGTGGCACATACTTCAGAGAATATTGACCGCATTGCGAAAGCCTTGAAAGTAACGCATCAACTCCCCGTCGTTGACCACACGTTCTGTATTTATAAAGTGATTAGTCATTACCTTAATGGTATCCAGCGTTTTCTTTCTGCTAGGCCAGAACTCGAAAAAGAGCATGCATATTTGGAGGAAAAGTTAGGGTCGCTTGAACGAGTTTCCTTTAAAGGTTCTCCTGTTGTTTGCCATAATGATTTAAATCCTAAAAACCTCTTAATGGATGAGCAAAATTTTTGGTTGATCGATTGGGAGTATGCGGGAATGGGTGATCCTATATTTGATCTTGCGGTAGTCGCGCGATCGCATAATTTAAACCAGGCTCAGCGGCAAGCCCTTATATTCGCCTATGAACCTTTTCTGGATGAGAAAGATACTTTGTGGCGTTTAGAGCAGTACTGTTTAGCGTATTCTCTCAGAGAAATGACGTGGTTATTATTGAAACACCTGACAACGCCTGATGATCCTGAGGCACTGGGCTTTTATCATGATTTCAAAACAATGCCGTCTTTGAATCCCTTTTTACTATCAGAGCCCACAATTTAGAGTTGTAATATGACACTACCTTCAAGTTGGCAAACTCGATTAGCCAGCGAATTTGACAAAGATTACATGCACTCTTTAACGCAGTTTTTAGCGGTTGAGAGACAAAAAAAGAGCATCTATCCAGAAGCCAATGATTGTTTTAATGCTTTAGTAGAAACCCCCTTTGAACAAGTAAAAGTAGTGATATTGGGACAAGACCCTTATCACGGCCCAGGTCAAGCTCATGGTTTGTCTTTTTCCGTTAAGCCGGGGGTAAAAGTACCGCCGTCGTTAGTAAATATTTATAGAGAATTGACCCGTGATTTAGGGATTCCTCCCGCCGAGCATGGCTTTTTAAATCAATGGGCAAAACAAGGCATTTTGTTATTGAACAGTGTGCTGACGGTAGAAGCCAGTAAAGCAGGTTCCCATCAGAAGAAAGGCTGGGAAACCTTTACTGATAAAATTATTGAGCTGATAAATCAAGAGCAAGAAGGTGTAGTGTTTTTATTGTGGGGAGCGTATGCCCAGAAAAAAGGCCGCTATATTGATCGCCAAAAACACTGCGTGTTAGAAAGTGTTCATCCATCGCCTTTATCTGCTTATCGTGGTTTTTTAGGGTGTGGCCACTTTTCTCAAACCAATGCGTACTTACAGAGTATTGGGAAAACACCGGTCAAGTGGGCATTAGATCCAATATGAATGAATAACAAGTCTAAAAAAAGGAGCTGATGGAAGCTCCTTTTTTTGTCGGTTACTTGGTGTTTTCAAGTCGATAGGGCAGAGGTTGCAAGGTGATCGCTTGTTCACCTAGGAAAAAATTGTCTACATCGGTTGGCTCTATATTGAGAATGATCTGCGCGATATTCAGGTTATTAAAGCGCGCGCTTTTAAATACGCTGCCAATGCTCTTCCCTTCACTGTCTAATAAAGTGGGGCTAACGTCGTGATCGCCTTCCCAGCTAAAGAGTGCCAACTGCTTTTTCGATTTTCCACGGTATTGCATTCGCGCGACAATTTCTTGCCCAGTGTAACAACCTTTCGTGAAGCTGATACCGCCAGTGCGTTGCATATTGAGCCATTGGGGGAGCACTTTTTCACTTTGTTCTACATCAATTAATGGTCGTGCAGTTAGCAAAGATAAGAGTTCGGTTTGTGACGGTGCAGGCATTTTTTCATTTACCTGTTCAACGACCGCATCGTGTTTGCGCTGTAAGCAAAGTGTTGCTCGGGTTGGACTGTCACTGATGGCCAGCGTGATCGATTCATTGCCGATCTCTACTGGCAATTGTTCAGGTAATGCGTCTGGAATAGCGCTGCTGGTGGATGTGCTAAAGTGCGATTCAATGGCATATTCTTCGCTTGCATCGCTCAGATTCACTTGGAAAAACACCGCGTATTTTTTTAAGTGGTTGAGAGCAATTTCAACCAGAGGTTTATTCATAATTAGTAAGGTATCTTCCTGTTCTTGAATAACAAAAAAGTTACTGATAATTCTGCCTTTAACGCTACATATCGCACCGTACAGCCCCGTCGATTCAGACAGCTTTGTCATATCGCAAGACGCTTGGCCTTGAAGAAGCTTACTTGCATCGCTGCCGTTTATTCGCAATATGCCAAGTTGAGTATTCTGTGCACTGACACCTTGACCAAGTAATGAGGCCACCAAGTGAGAGAAGGTATTCATAGAATAAGACCTATGGTTGTTAATATAAACAACATGATTGAGGTAATTAGAGATCTGCCAAGGGATAAGTAAACGCCTTTTTCTTAATTCACTCCCCTTAGCCTTTGCTAACTAAAATGGCGCTTTTTTTGCGGTTTTCAATTGCTTCTGCGTTAATTTGCAGGCATCTCTTCAGAAAATTGTTGTTTTATCTCTAATAGCTTAGGCAGCTCTTGTATAAGTAGCATGACTAAATAAGGGTCAAAGTGTTTGCCACTTTGGTCTTGGATGAAATCGATAGCTTCTTCTATAGACCACGCTTTTTTATAAGGTCGCTCGGAGGTTAAAGCGTCGAAGACATCGACGAGAGCAACGATACGTCCCTCGATCGGAATATCCTCGCCAGACAAACCGTATGGATAACCGCTGCCATCCCACTTTTCATGGTGAGTAATCGCCACTGAGCGAGCAAGTGCAATCAGATGGGATTTTGGATTATCTAAAATTTCCGCGCCAATATGAGTGTGGTTCTTCATGATCTCATATTCTTCTGAGGTTAGTTTTCCAGGCTTTAGGAGAATGCTGTCAGCAATGCCGATCTTGCCTAGGTCATGCATAGGGGCTGCCATCATTAATTCATCGGCAACGAATTCATTATAACCGCAGGCCATGGCCATGATTTTAGCAAAATGGCTAACGCGCTGAACATGCATCCCCGTTTCATTGTCTTTGTATTCTGCGGCTCGGCCTAGGCGTTGGATTAAATCAATGTGCGTCGCTTTAAGAACATTTGCTTGGATCAAGGACAGATGTGTTTTTACTCGAGCAAATACAATAGTTGGAGTAATGGGCTTGGTAATATAGTCGACAGCACCGATCTCAAAGCCTTTCGCCTCATCGACTGTATCCCGTAATGCGGTAACAAAAATCACCGGAATATGAGCGGTATCTGGGTTTTTTTTGAGTTTTTCACACACTTCAAACCCTGTCATTTCTGGCATCATCACATCAAGCAAGATAAGGTCGACGCTCTCTTTTTTGACTATGTTTAACGCGTCTTCTCCAGAGCGTGCAAAAGAAAGACGGTACTTATCTTCTAGTACCTTTTTTAGCACCCTAAGATTCGTTGGCTCATCATCGACCAATAAAATTCTAGGGGAGTTAATGGCGCCAAGTATCATAATGTTTCCCCTTCAGTGTATGTTTTTTTGAACTGTGCAAGCTCTATTGTGCCTTGTTCAAAATCAAAGTTGGATAAGTGATCAACGGCTTGCGTAAGCGCAGCTTTTGATGGTGTGGGCGCGCTGTTAATTAATTGCGTCATTTTGTTGTCATCCAGTTCGCCACTGTTGGCAAGTTCGATGAGTTCATCGATCAAAGAGAGGCAGATTTCTAGATTGTCTGTTTGTTCCGGATCGCTTTTTGTTTTGAGTGAGGAGTCTTCAGTGTTCGAGGTGCTAAATCGTGATAACTCAGCCAAAAAGTGAGAGAAAGCTTTCTCTAGTTTAATGATATTTTCGTCACAATCTAGATGCGCCTTAGTGCGAGCGGTGTTTTCTACGCTGCTGGCTTGTTGTGATAAGTTAACCAAAGCCAGATTGGCCGCCACGCCTTTTATAGCATGCGCAGATTGGCTGAGATCTTGATACAGTTGGTCATTCAGTAAACGTTTAAATTCTTGGCTAATGGTTGCGTTTTTCTTGGCAAATCTTTCTAATTCATCAATGTAGATAGTGCGCTCTCCCCACAAAGCGAGGCCTTTCTCAAAATGAATTTCTTTGCGCTTGAGCGGGGGAAGTTCCGCTGTGTTATTAGTGTCTAGTAATGGCAAATCGGTCATTTTTAATACGCGAGCCATTTCATTATTTAAGGCAAGTCGATCTATTGGTTTGGTTGCAAAGCCATTCATTCCCGCTTTTTTCGCATCAAGGCGGTCTTCCATTAAGACACTGGCGGTTAAGGCAATGACTGGGATATTGTCTAGATCATGACTGCTTTCGTAAGTGCGGATAATCTGAGTGGCTGTTACACCATCCATTTTGGGCATTTGTAGATCCATTAGTATTAAATTTGGCTGCAAGGATTTGTACGCTTCAACTGCTTCCAGTCCATCTCGAGCGGTAAATACCGTGTGTCCTTGGCGAGAAAGAAGGTGTGATAGCAAGGTAATGTTTTGAGGTATATCGTCTACTACCAAAATATCTTGAGGAGGAATGCAAACTAATGCACTGTTTTCCGTTTCAGTCGGTGGCGCTGACATTTCAAGAGGAATGTCAAAATAAAAGGTACTGCCAACATTTATTGTGCTTTTAGCGTGTATGGTACCGCCCATTAAGGCAACCAGTTGTTTAGATATGCTGGTACCCAGTCCAGTACCACCAAAGCGTCGGCTCATAGAAGCATCCGCTTGGGTGAACGGGTCAAAAATATTTTCTAATCTATCTGTCTCAATGCCTATGCCTGTGTCGGTTATTTCAAAACGAATAAAAGGAGGGGTCATCGGGAAAACTCTCAACTCGACGTGTCCAGACTCTGTGAATTTAATCGCATTGCCGATTAAGTTGATAAGAATCTGTCGAATGCGTTCACCAGCCCCCATGTAAGCGGTAGCAAGGGAGTCATCCATATCGAACTGCAATGAAATCCCCTTGTTCTTCGCTTGTAGCCATAGAGTAGAAATAGATGAATCAACTAGGTCAGAAAGAATAAAGGGACGAAGATCGAGCTCCAGTTTATTCTTTTCTAATTTAGCGCTGTCTAGAATATCGTTGAGTAAGTACAGTAAAGAGCGTGCGGACTGGCAAATGGTGTCTAGGTATTTTTGTTGCTCTGGTTCGTTACCCATTTCGAGTAATAGCTCTGAAAAGCCAATAATGGAGTTCATTGGTGTTCGTATTTCATGGCTCATATTGGCAAGGAATGCCGCTTTACTTTCGGCGGCCACTTCAGCTTCTTCTTTTGCTTGACGCAGAGCGCTTTCCATTTCAACTCGCTCGGTAATATCGAGCATGACACCGTCTATCCATTCAGGAATACCGTCTTCATTAAAAACAATATTCGCGTTTTCCAGCACCCAAACTGTGCTGCCTTCTTTGTGTTGTAGTCTATATTCTAGAGAGTAGGAACGATGTTCAGCGATTGCAGTGTTTACCGTCTGTTTGAGTCGGTCTATGTCATCGGGGTGTATGGTTTTTGATACAGTAACCTTACTTTGGTAAAAGTCATCCGCTTGCCACCCAATTAGCTGTTGTACTGCCTCGCTAATAAAAATAGGAGGCATATCTTGATTGAATAAACTTCGAAAAGAGACACCAGGAATATTCCTAATAAGGGAGCGATATTGCTCTTCGCTTTTCTTTATTTTTTCTTCCATCTCTTTGCGGACAGAAATATCCGTAACGAAGCCGACAAACATAGGTTTTTTTCCAACAACGTCGACTCGTCCAATAGCCAGACGGATAGGAATAATATGGCCATTTTTATGAAGAACTGTAATTTCGTTATCTAAACCATCATGCTGTTTTATCGCGCTTTTTAAATAGGTTATGAGGGCTTTTCGGCTGTGTAAGTTATTCGATTTTGGCAATAAAACAGAAATACGCTTGCCGATTAGCTCTGATTCTGTCCAGCCAAAAATCTGTTCTGCCGCTTTATTAAAAGCGAGAATAATACCTTTAGCATCCATCGAAATAATGCCATCAATAGCGGTATCAAGAGTAGTTTGCAAGCGCAATTCATTGTCTGCTTTCTCTTTAAATAGCTGGCGATAGCGTATTTGAGATGTGATATTAGTGGCCAATATAGACAATAAAATGGTAATCGTCGCAATGGTTATAGATAGGCCGTCGTGGTTGTTTTCCGTTGCGATCATTGTATGTTGGCCGGCTGGCATAATAAAACGTGCGCCTTCCATGCCAGCATAATGCATACCCGAAATCGCCGCTCCCATAATCGAGGCGCTAATGACATTGATAATCTGTAGGTTCCAGGAAGGCCAGGTTTTACTGATGTAATAACGTGCAGATAAAGCAATGATGGCCAGCGCAACCGCAATAGCAATCGATAAAAAGAACCAAAAAGGGTCGTAAAGCAAAGTTGCATGCATATTCATCCCAGCCATCCCCATGTAGTGCATGGTACCTATACCTGCGCCTACCGTAATGCCGCTGATAATTAAGCGAAGAGGAGTGAGGGTTTGCGTGTCCGCCAACATTCTTAATGCGACATAGGATGCAATCAAACTAGGGAATATAGAAATAAGTGTTAGAAAAAAATCGTATTCTATGCTGCCGCTCATTTGGAAGGCGAGCATGCCTATAAAGTGCATGCTCCAGATACCACCGGCCATGATAAGAGAGCCTGAAATAAGCGCTATTTTTTTGTAAGCAGATGAGGTGATGTGTTGCGCTGCCGTTGCAAAATGCAAGGCGAAAAATGAGGCCGCGGCGGCAACAATAATAGAAAGCGCGACTAACGCGTAATCATAATGCCCTATCATCAACTGGTTTTGAGGTATGGTCTGAGTTGTAAAAAATGTATTTAGCCAAAGCATACTTTATAAATTACCTGCATTTTATCGGCTCAATTGGCCTTTAGGGATAATATTGAATGTGACTTTCATTATTAGACGTTATGTTAGAATTCAAGGTATCTACTTACTACACTCTGTATTCACAACGAAAATTGCAATGTTAAAAATTAAACCTTTAATCAAGAAAAGTGTTTTTTTGCTTAAAAAATGTCAAAAGAAAGTCTGCGTACTATAACTGTTTTGGGCTTTGTTAGGTGTGCAAAATTGATGTATTTTGTGGTCTTTTAGTACGAAAGGTGCAAGTTCATAAATTACGTTTGACTCATTGGTAAAATATTTTCAATATGAGCTTAAAGCCCGTAAAAATAAACAACAAAAACATACGATCAACATGAGAATAATAAGCTATGTATTTAGGCCTTGATCTTGGAACCTCTGGACTGAAGGGTGTTGTCATTGATGATAATGGCAATTTAATAGCTCAAGAGTCGGCAGAACTCAGTGTTAGTTCACCGTATCCTATGTGGTCCGAGCAAGACCCGCTGTCTTGGTGGCAAGCTTGTCTGGATGTTGTTGATCAACTTCAACAAAGATTAGACCTCAGTAAGTTAAAGGCGATTGGCTTATCAGGGCAAATGCATGGTGCAACGCTGCTAGATGCCCAAGGCGATATTTTACGACCTTGTATTTTGTGGAATGATGGCCGTAGTCAGCAACAATGCCAAACCTTGATGGAACAATGCCCCGAATTTGTTGAGCGTTCTGGAAACTTGGTGATGCCGGGGTTCACTGCGCCTAAAGTGCAATGGGTGAGAGAAAATGAACCTGAGATATTTTCCCGTTTGAGTCATGTCTTGCTGCCTAAAGATTACCTTGCTTATCGTCTGACGGGTGTTTTTTCAACCGATTGTTCTGATGCAGCAGGTACCTTGTGGTTAAATCCCGCGACCCGTCTGTGGGACGATGTTCTGCTGGCGGCAACCGGGTTGACGCAAAAAAATATGCCGACCGTGTATGAAGGTTGTGGTGTGGTGGGGACTTTGTCTGAAGACGTGGCAGCGTTGTTAAACATCCCAGTAATTTCTGTGGTGGCTGGTGGCGGTGACAACGCAGTTGGTGCGGTCGGTATGGGTATTGCACGACCGGGACAAGGGCTGCTGTCTTTGGGAACATCTGGTGTGTATTTTGCGGTGAGCGAGTCCCATAAAGCCAACCCGAACAATACTGTCCATGCTTTTTGCCATGCGCTCCCCAATCGTTGGCATCAAATGGGGGTAACTTTAAGCGCTGCTAACTCTTTGTCATGGTGGGCAAAAACAGTCAATCTTTCTGTACAAGCATTATTAGAGGCGCTTGAGCACTCCGAACAGACACAAACTACCGTCATCTTTTTACCTTATCTTAATGGTGAGCGCACTCCGCATAATGACCCTTATGCGCAAGGACAATTCGTTGGTTTGAACAATTCGACAACGCTTGATGATATGACACTCGCTATATTAGAAGGCGTGGCTTTTTCATTATTGGATTGTCAAAATGCATTAGCGACAGCAGGTACTATTGTGTCGGATTTATCATTAATCGGAGGTGGTGCGCGTTCGGCTTTTTGGCGTCAACTCTTATCGAACGTCTTAAACAAACGTCTTATTTACCGTGATGGTGGTGAAGTTGGACCGGGATTAGGTGCCGCTCGTTTGGCATTGATTGGTGATAAGCACAAAACAGAAGGCTCTATTGAAACATTGATTGAACAATATTGCTTTTTGCCTGATGAGCTAGATTCCCATGAGCCTGAGAAAGAGTTTGAGGGCTATTACCAAAGGAAGTACAAATTATACCAAGACTTTTTCACATCAACTCAACATTTAAATAAATCGCTTTCAAACTTATTAAATCCAGAATAATAAAAAGCGGTTATGTTATTAGACATGACCGCTAATTTTTCGTCTTTATATTTTAATATGTATGACGTTATGCAATACGTTTAGAGCTTTGTGAACGGAAGTCACGTGGTGTGACGCCTTTGAGTTCATGAAAACGTCGGTTAAAGTTAGCGACATTATTAAACCCAACTTGAAAGCAGATATTTGCAATCTGTTGATCTGTTTCTGTTAATAAATTGCAGGCTCGGCTAATTCGAACTCGATTGACAAATTCGATAAAACGGTTGCCTGTGGCTTTCCTAAAGAATCTAGAAAAGTGACTGTCAGACATATTGATCAAACTGGCCGCGTTCGACAAGCTGATATCTTGGCTGTAATTCTGTGACACATAATCGACAACCGTATTGACTTTACTCTGCAAGGCTTCATTTGATTTTAAGTCAATTTGAACCGTCGAAAGAAGACGATAATTTTGACTTTGAGCCAGTCTTTTAAGAAGAGGAAGTGACTTAATGACTCGCTGTAATCCCGTGCTGTCGCGAACAGATCCAAAGGTTTCTTTTAAGTCATCCAGTTCGATGTCGAAGAACTCGATGCCAGATTTGGCTCTGAGTAACATAGGTAATATCTCTGCCAGCTCAGGAATAATCTTCATTCCGTTGGAAAACGATTCATGATCAAAGCGAATCACCATGTCTCTAACTTGAACGGGGTCTTGATTGTTTTGGCAAATCCAGTTGTGAGGCAGCCTTGGGCCAGTCAAAATGAGTTGGCCAGGATCGTAATTGCCAATATAGTCACCGACAAATACCTTTCCAGACGTTGCTACCATGAAATGTAATTCATAGTCATCATGGGCATGCCAGCGAATGAGGTCGCTAGGATATCCGTGTTCTAGATAGCGGATAGTTTCAATACCGTTATCGACCAGTTCATATTCTGGTGTATTGCGTTTTGTTGTTGTGGACATAAAATTCACCTAAAACAAAAATCAGAGTCTTGCTTTAATAACGCGTAGAGAGGCTTGTAACAAATGTAGATTTGTATAGAGCGACTTTTTGACTCAGGTTTTAATAGTGAGGCCATTATTCCCTAGCAATTACCATATAGCAAAAACCGAGTTTAAAAAATTATTACTTACTCGGTTGCTTCGTTATTAATCGTATTTTTTCTGTTCTTCATGAATCGATTTTGCTAGATCCGTCGCGAAACTTGGATAATCTGTTGCTAAACTTCCCCATAAATAAGGGTCTGTCGCGAACGCTTGAATGCCCTTTTTATCGTTTGTAAACGAAGACATAGAAGACAGGTTAGGCTCATGATACTCGATTGCTAATTGCCCCGCTGCGGCTTTATGGATAAACACAAACCAGCAAGCAATGCCTTGGATCGTTTTTGTTGGCGTACCACCGATACGATATACACCTTCTAAAGAAGGGTAAACAAAGATAGGGAACTTTGCGTAGCCATCGGTACAAATTCGTTCTACGGTGTCACCGATGTTTGTATTGCTAAAGCGTGCCGCAATAATATCAAAATACGCGGGTAAATCGACGATAGAATTGCCTATCGCAGGGATAGAATCTTGCTTAATGAAGTCTGTAAAATACTGCTTTAATTCATCATCACGCATTGCTTCATCGAAATAGGTGAGTCCCTTCAAGGCCGCTTGATATGTTACGCAAGTATGGCCGGCATTAAGAATACGAATTTTCGCCTCTTCGTAGGGATCAACCTTGTCAACAAATTGTACGCCGACAAGGTCCAACGCAGGCTTTTCTCCTGCAAAATTATCCTCGATGACCCACTGGGCAAAGTCTTCACCCATGACGGTCATTTCATCGTCAATGCCAAATCGATCTTGCACGTCTTTGACATGAATAAGGCTTGGTTTCGGTGTGATCCTATCTACCATGGCACAAGGGAAAGAAACATTTTCTTTCACCCAGTTAACAAGTGTTGTATCGCCTTTAGCGGATAAAAATTGCATTAGCCCTGTTTCTAATAGCTCGCCATTGTGGCGTAAATTGTCACAACACAGTAAGGTTATTTTAGCATTAGATGTCTCGCTACGTTTCTTCAGACCTGCGTGTAAAAAAGCGTACAGCGTATTTCTGGCACCTTCAATATCTGCTTTTATAGCAGGATGAGAGGTCATGAGTACACGTTTTTCATCTAGGTAATAACCGCCTTCCGTTACTGTGGAGGTGACTAATTGTGTGTTGGCATCAGCCATAGCATCATCAACATCATTCGGTTTTTGAGCACCGTCAATTTGGCGAATAATGGAGCGAATATGTTCATACTCTGTCGCACCATTTGGCGCCATTGTTTTAAGAACATACTCTCCTTGTTGGGCCATGAGGCGGGCAAAAGATTGACTGTCTTGAGGTCGAACGTTTACGCCGATCAACCCCCACTTTTTGCCTTCAGGAAGCGCCAAGAACCGATCAAAATACATTGCCTGATGGGCTCGATGAAAAGCACCAACACCAAGATGAATAACGCCTGGGCTAATATCCTCTTTTGCATATGGCTGAACTGACAATTGATCACAGTGCCGAGTTGCGGTAAGTGTATTAGGCATTACTTGCACCCTCAGCAATGATGGAAATAACTTGGTCATCTTGGTTAAACAAGATGGCTTCACTTGAATCGATATTGATGTGAACGACATCATCATCTTTTAGAACACTGCGCGCTGAAGCTTTTAAGATGATCATTTGATCATTACTTAATTGGATATGCGCATAAGATTCAGAACCAAGGTGCTCAACAAGCTCTACGCGTCCAGTGATATCACCATTTTCTTCTACTAGGGATAAATGCTCTGGACGTATGCCTAGGGTAATCGCTTTAGGCAATGAGCCTTTAATGCGGTTGGCAGGGAAAGTGACGCTACTGTTGAGTAGATTCAATGTTAAAATTTCACCTTTTTCAGCAAAGCTATCAACGTCAATAAGATTCATTTTTGGCGTGCCAATAAACTCCGCAACGAAGCGGTTGTTCGGTTGGCGATACAGTTCTAAAGGCGTACCTACTTGTTCAATTTGACCTGCATTGAGTATGACGACACGATCTGCCAATGTCATGGCTTCTATCTGGTCGTGTGTTACATAGATCATTGTCGTGCCCAGTTTTTTGTGTAAACGGGCTAATTCAAGGCGCATTTGTACGCGCAAGGCTGCGTCCAAATTTGATAAGGGTTCGTCAAACAAGAAAACCTTAGGTTGACGAACGATGGCGCGACCAATAGCAACACGTTGACGCTGACCACCAGACAATTCTTTTGGCTTGCGATCTAGTAATGGGTCAAGCTGTAAGGATGCCGATACAGAGCGAACCTTCTCTTGAATTTCATTATCTGGCACTTTAGCAAGGCGTAAAGCAAATGACAGATTATCTGCTACTGTCATGTGCGGATAAAGTGCATAGGATTGAAACACCATTGCTAAGTCACGTTTGGAAGAGGCGACTTCCGTAATGTCTTTTCCATCTAATTCAATCGATCCACCTGAGGATAATTCTAGACCGGCAATGGTGCGTAATAAGGTCGATTTCCCACATCCAGATGGCCCTACGAAGACAAGAAACTCACCCTCGGTAACGTTAAGGTTTATGCCTCTTAACGCATGATAGCTATCGTAATGTTTTTGCAATTCTGAAATAACTAAATAACTCATGGCTAATATTCCTAATAATTATTTTACGGCACCAAATGTAAGGCCTTGGACGAGTTGTTTTTGGCAGAACCAACCAAACACGACGATCGGAGCGCACGCCATCGTTGATGCAGCAGACAGCTTGGCCCAAAATAAGCCTTCAGGGCTTGAGTAAGATGCAATCATTGCCGTCAATGGGGCGGCATTAGAAGCGGTTAAATTGAGTGACCAAAAAGCTTCATTCCAGCATAAAATGATGGATAACAATCCTGTAGAGGCAATGCCACCGATGGACAAAGGAAGCACGACTTTGATCATTTCATCCCATGGCGTAGCACCATCCATTCTGGCGGCTTCAAGAATCTCTTTGGGTAGATCTTTAAAGTAAGAGAACAGCATCCAAATAATGATGGGCAAGTTCATTAACGTGAAGATAATGATCAAACCTGTACGACTGTCTAATAGGCCGTTATTACGAAACATTATGTAAATAGGTACTAATACACCCACGGCTGGTAGCATTTTCGTCGACAACATCCACAACAAAATATCTTTGGTGCGTTTGCTAGGGAAAAATGCCATTGAGTAGGCGGCCGGAATCGCGATGATCAAAGCGATAAAGGTGGAGCCAAATGAGGTGACCACAGAGTTCATTGCATGCAATAAATAGTCACTGCGTTCCTGCACTATTTTGTAGTTGTCTAGTGTTGGCTCAAAGAACAGGGTGGGCGGCACAGAAATAGCCTGTAGCTCTGTTTTGAAAGACGTCAAAAACATCCAGAAAATAGGAAAGA
The DNA here is from genome assembly GCF_038155025.1 of Marinomonas sp. TI.3.20. NCBI lineage: Bacteria > Pseudomonadati > Pseudomonadota > Gammaproteobacteria > Oceanospirillales > Oceanospirillaceae > Marinomonas > Marinomonas sp. TI.3.20. The sequence goes on from NZ_JBAKAS010000017.1 coordinate 27,222, forward strand.
ATAAAAGTAATGCGACAAACCAAGCCAACAGGCCAGTTATGAGTGTTTTAAGTTTTCGTTGCTGATTAAGAGTCATCTTGTTACCTCACACCGTTAGGTTTTTGCCGACGGCACGAATTAGGAAGAAAGCGACGATATTGGCAAGCAACACCGCGAATAAACCACCGGCAGACGCCACGCCTACGTCATATTGAAGCAGTGCTTGGTTGTAGATTAAGTAAGCTAAGTTAGTGCTGGCATAGCCAGGACCACCCCCAGTAGTTACAAAAATCTCAGCAAATACGGCCAATAAGAAAATAGTTTCAATCATCACCACCACGGCAATGGGTCGTGCTAAGTGAGGAATGGTTAAGTAACGAAAAATATGCCAGCCCGTTGCACCGTCCATTTGAGCCGCTTCTTTTTGCTCTGTGTCTTGAGACTGTAACGCCGTTACAAAAACGAGAATCGCAAAAGGCAACCACTGCCAGCTAACCATAATAATCACTGACATCAGCGGATAAGTGCCTAGCCAGTCGATAGGTTGCAAGCCGAGTGATTCAGAAATCCAGGCAAAAATGCCATAGACAGGATTCATCATCATGTTTTTCCAAATCAAAGCGTTGACCGTAGGCATAATGAAGAAAGGTGAGATCAATAAGACGCGAACAATGCTGCGCCCAAAAAATGGTTTATCGATAAGAGCGGATAGCATCACGCCCAAAACGACAGTGATGACCAAGACAGACAAAAGCAGAATTAATGTGTTTGCAACCGCGGTAATAAAACCAGGATCCGTGACAAAAAACTCATAGTTCATTAAGCCAACAAAGCGATTTTGGCCCGGATACAAAAGATTGTAACGAATGGTCGAGAAGTAGATGGTCATCGATAACGGCACGATCATCCACACTAAAAGCATGATGACGGATGGCGCCATTAATAAGCGAGTGATTGAGCGCTTCATGGTGAGTATCTCTTATTATAATGAATAGGGCGTCGTGCGACAGGTCACAATAAGCAAATAAGGTAGCGGTCGTCCGCTACCTTATTTCTAGTGAAGGCTAGTAATAGCCTGCTTGACGCATCTGACGCTCTGCTGCTTTTTGAGCATTGTTTAATGCTTGATCAACAGTCATTGCGCCAGCAAGTGCTCCAGAAATCATTTGCCCTGTTGTCGTACCAATTGCTTGGAACTCAGGGATAGAGGCAAATTGGACACCTACGTAGGGGGAAGGTTTTAGTGTGCTGTCTTCAGGGTCGGCTGATTTAATGGCTTTCAGCTCCGCACTGGCAAACACCGCTGCTTTTTGGAAGTTAGGGTTTTCATAGGTGCTTTCACGAGTGCCTGTAGGGACAGAGCCCCAGCCTTCGTTTTTTGCAACCAATTTTATATAGTCTTTAGAGGTCGCCCAGCGCACAAATTTTTGCGCGGCCGCTTCATGTTTGGTGGCAACCGGTACCGCTAGAGCCCAAGCCCATAACCAGTTAGAACCTTTTTTAGTCACTTCATATGGGGCTTGTGCAAAGGCTACTTTATCAGCGACTTTACTTTGCTTAGGATCTGTTACGAAGGACGCAGCAATGGTTGCATCAATCCAAATACCACATTTGCCTTCGTTGAAAAGGGCTAAGTTTTCATTAAAACTGTTTGAACTGGCACCTGGAGGGCCATATTTTCCAAGTAAATCAACGTAGAAGCTAACTGCTTTTTTCCATTCAGGAGAGTTGATTTCTGGTTTCCATTTTTCGTCAAACCAGCGGCCGCCAAATGAGTTTGCCATGGTCGTAACAAGCGCCATGTTATCTCCCCAGCCAGCTTTACCGCGTAAGCAGATACCATAAATACCTTTTTTAGGGTCGTTAATTGCTTTTGCTACATCGCGGATATGGTCCCAGCTATCATGATCGCTGATTTTCATACCGGCTGCTTTTACTAGGTCTTTACGGTACATAACCATGGAACTTTCGCCATAGAATGGTGCTGCGTAAAGTGTTCCTTTATAAGACAATCCGCTACGAATAGAAGGAAGAATGTCTTTTTCATCATAACTACCACTGGCGTCAATAGGTTGTAACCAACCACGTTGACCCCAAATAGGCGCTTCGTACATACCAATGGTCATCACATCGTATAGACCGCTTTTATTGGCGATGTCTTGTGTGACATTTTGGCGTAATACACTTTCTTCTAAAGTAACCCATTTTACTTTTATACCAGGGTTGGCTTTTTCAAAGTCTGGGGTGAGTTTCTGCATCTCAATCATGTGGCCGTTGTTTACGGTAGCCACTGTAATTTGAGTGTCGGCGAAGGCATTTGCTGTTGTTATCGCTGTCGCTAAAGACACGGCGCAAGCAATGGTATTTTTAGAAAGGCTTTTCATTAGGTTTTCCCTATTTTGGGGCTTTTGTTTTTATATTCATACCTAGTCTTGGAAATTGACTACCAAGTGACTATTAATATAGGTAGATGTGAATTGACTCGCTAGTACGGAAAAGGCTAATAAATGTACTATTTTGTTTCTTTTTAATTAAATTGTTAAAAAATGAGTCAAAATAATACTCTTTTGTTGGTGTTGTTCTTTTCTGAGCGTATTTATGTAACGGCATTTTAGTGATTAATATCAGGGAATCTTGATAAGCAGTTTTCCGTCCAGTGGCAAATAGATATAATTGAGATATTCTTATAGAGGGTAATTTAATGAGTGATACAGCGGACTCCATCGCCTTTAGGCGTCTTAAAATGCAGTGTCGACGAGGTATGTTGGAGTTAGATGTACTTCTTGAACCATTTTTGGAAGATGTGTTTTTAACACTAGATGAGGAAGATAAGCAGCGTTTCAATACCTTGCTAGCCTGTGAAGACCAAGAGTTATTCGAATGGTTTATGCAAAGAGAAGTACCAGAAGATCCAGACTTTGCTCGTATTGTTGATATTATTCTGACCCGTGTTCAGCCTGCAAACTACCGCACTTAAATCTTCTTTAATTGGCATAACACTCTGGTTATTATTTTCAGGGTGTTGTGCTCTTTTAATGAGGCTATTTTGGTTTCCCCCTTTCTTGTGGATTACCATTTCTTTGCTTGTCTTCTTTTTGTTTGTGTACTTTATTGCTCGAAGACTCAAATTAGGTATGCCACGCGTAGGCATTGATGAAAAGGGTGTTTATTGGCAAGAGGGTGACCAGTCTTATCGATTAGATTTTGTGCGAGCAAATGGGGTTCAGTTGATTGCCAAAGTGAGAGGGAATTCTCGTTGGCAAGACGGTATTTGGCCTTCTTATCGTGTGATTTATCGAGACAGTTTGTCTTATCACGATTATCGAGTGCTGCGTTCCTTCGCTGCGCAACAAAAAATTCTGAAGCGTAGCGAAGTTACCGTTAAAAAGTAGTTAAGCCGTGGTGTCTGGGCTTAAGATAGTAGGCTTGCTGTTTTCCATTTTGTTTGGGTAGTCCAAGGTAAAATGTAAACCACGACTTTCTTTTCGAGACATCGCAGAGCGAATAATCAAATCAGCAACAACCGCTAAGTTACGCAGTTCCAGTAAATCACTGGACACTTTGTAGTTACTGTAAAACTCTTGAATTTCTGAACGCAGAAGGTCAACTCGATGTTTTGCTCTGAGTAGCCGCTTGTCTGTTCTCACAATACCGACATAATCCCACATGAAACGTCTCAGTTCCTGCCAGTTATGTGTAATGACAACGTCTTCATCTGAATCGGTTACTTTTGTTTCGTCCCAATCAGGAATATAAATGTCTTCATAATGTGTTTTGGTATTAAGAATATGTTGTGCCGCAGAACGCGCGTAAACAATACATTCAAGTAGCGAATTACTTGCCAAACGGTTAGCGCCATGGAGGCCTGTATAGGCGGTTTCTCCAATGGCATAAAGGTTGTTTATATCGGTTGCTCCGTGTTGATCAACAACGACCCCCCCGCAAGTGTAATGGGCAGCGGGTACAACGGGTATCGGGCCCTTCGTCATATCATGGCCATAGGTTAAGCAGCGCTTATATATAGTAGGAAAGTGTTCTTTAATAAAGCTTTCGTCTTTATGGGAAATATCCAATAAAACGTGGTCTATTCCCAAGCGTTTCATTTCATGGTCAATGGCACGAGCGACAATGTCTCGAGGTGCTAATTCGGCTCTTTCATCAAACTCTGGCATAAACCGTGAACCATCAGGAAGCAACAATTTCCCACCTTCACCGCGCACGGCTTCCGAGATAAGAAATGTTTTAGCCTTGGCATCATATAAGCAAGTAGGGTGGAATTGATTGAACTCCATATTGCCAACACGACAGCCCGCACGCCAAGCCATGGCGATGCCATCTCCAGATGCCGTGTCAGGATTACTAGTATAAAGATAAACTTTACTGCTTCCTCCACAGGCTAAGGAAACGGATTGCCCTTGGAACACCTCAATAACATCATCGTCCAGATTAAGGGCGTAAACGCCAACGACTCTGTTGTCACCTGCTAAGCCAAGTTTTTGAGTCGTAACAAGGTCTATTGCCACTCGGTCTGGAAAAAAGGTGATGTTAGGGTGATTGATAGCATTTTTAATCATCGTCTTAGAAATGGCTAAACCTGTTGCATCAGCGCTATGAATAATTCGACGATGACTATGACCACCTTCTTTTGTTAAGTGGTAATTTTCGCTTTCTCCATAGCGGGTAAAAGGCACACCTTGCTCAATGAGCCAATTAATACTTTCTTTAGAGTGCTCTACCGTAAACCGAATGGCATCGGGATCACCTAGTTCGACACCCGCATCTATGGTGTCTTCAATGTGAGATTCGATCGTATCTTCGTCTGAAAGCACCGCCGCCACGCCACCCTGGGCATAAAGTGTCGAGCCTTCTCGAATGTCTGCTTTTGTTAAAATAGCGACACTGTGAGTGTTGGCAAGTTCTAGTGCTAAGGTCAGCCCAGCAGCACCGGCCCCAATGATGACGATATCGTGTTTAAAGTGACGGCTCATAATATTGATCTGATTCATGTCTAAAGTATTAATGTTACTATTGTTATTGTGAAATAGTGAACAATTTTTGAAGATACATTTTTTTCTCAAAAATCTGTACCCTGTAAAAATATAAAGTCTCTATGACATTTATGGGAACTCGCTTTGTGTCTCGTTGTCTTCTTAGTGAATAAGCAGCACAGGCGCGTCAATGAGGTTTATTAAGAGGTGCCTATGCAGCCCGAAACGTCTTCAGATCAGGCGTTAGTTAAAAAAGTCCAACAAGGCGATAAAAAGGCCTTTGATCTGTTGGTTCTAAAATATCAATACAAGGTCATTGGGCTGATTGGTCGTTATGTTCAAGATAAACATGAAGTTCTGGATGTCGCTCAAGACAGCTTTATAAAAGCGTATCGTGCCATCCACTCCTTTCGAGGAGACAGTGCTTTTTATACTTGGCTTTATCGTATTGCGGTTAACACAGCAAAAAATTATTTGGTGAGTCGCTCTCGTCGTCCGCCAGGGTCAGATGTTGAATTGGATAACGATGAAGCCTTTAGTATTCATGATGCGTTACTAGATTCTACTACGCCTGATGCCATTTTAAACAGAGATCGTCTCGAAAGCGCGATTCATGAAGCCATTCGTGCACTTCCTGAAGAGCTTCGTGGTGCGTTGAGTTTAAGAGAATTTGATGGACTTAGTTACGAAGATATTTCACAGATAATGGATTGTCCCGTTGGGACCGTTCGATCAAGGATTTTCCGCGCACGTGAAGCCGTGGAAAAACAAATACGTCCATTTATGGATGGAGGAAATGACCTATGACAACCTCTAATGATAGTAAACAAGCGGTTTTAGAAAGCCTATCTGCGATGTTTGATGATGAGGCAAATGAACAAGATCTTCATGATTTGTTGAAGCAGGATTCTGCTGAGCTAAATAAGCAAATGGAAGCCTTTCATCTAATTCAGCAATCGTTACGTAAAGACTCAGGTTCTGAAGCTGAAATTGATCATGGTTTTAATTTTGCCGAACGAGTGAGTCTTCAATTAGACGAAGAGATGCATCAATCACCTGCTAATAACCTAGTGGCATTGATGCCCATGTTAGAAGAAAAGATAATACCGAAGAAGCGTCCGTTGTGGGCTGGCTTCGCGATTGCGGCAAGTGTGGCTTTTGTTGTTGTATTAGGTGGTGATCTTATCTTAGATACCGGCTCGACTAGTACTACGGCTTTAGCTGCAAAAACGACACCTAACAACTTACACACTCATGTAGCGTCGTTATCTGATTTGAAAAAACAACCAATGGACGCTAATAATCTACGGTTGAAAAATTATTTACGTCAGCATGCCGAGCAAGCAACGATGACAGCGGGTCAGGGTATGATTCCGATGGCGCGTATTGCTAGCTATCCGACAAAAAAAGAGTAAAGACATGAAGTTGTCCGTGTTGTTACGAGTTTACTTACTGATGTTGGGGATGCTGCTGTCACCTTTTGGTCATTCGGCAGAAATCAAGCCTGATGCAGTTCAGTTGCTAAGAGAAATGTCTCAATCTTTTTCTCAACTGGATTATGACGGTGTTTTTATACATTCTGAAGATACTCGAATAAATAGCATGCGAGTGAAGCATGAACTTAGAGATGGCAAGGAATACGAAAGCCTTGTTGATCTAGATGGCAATAAAATACAAGTTATTCGAGTCGATAATATGGTTATCTGTGTTTACCCTAATGAAGCCATCGCTGATAAGCATATTGTATCCAGTACACCATTTAAGCGCTTTATAGGGCTGGATAGTGAGCGCTTAAAATTAGGTTATAACTTTGTCGTGAGACCAGAGATGGGACGCATCGCTGGCCGTGAAGCGTTTAATATTCGTCTAATTCCTAAAGATCAGTACCGTTATTCTCATGAAATTTGGCTTGATAAACAAAATAGCTTTTTATTAAAACACGACGTGATTGATCAAAGTGGTACCTTGCTCGACAGAATACAATTTACCTCGGTAAACTTTGCACCAGACTTGAAAGAGGGAGATTTTATCCCCAAGAAAGAGTCGTACTTGAAGAAAATGGTCGAGCCTAAACCGAGGCGCATTAAGAGTCATTGGAAATTTGATTGGTTGCCTGATGGCTTCTCTTTGGTTTGGCCAGAGGCAAGAGCATTGAATCATGGTACGAGCATGTTGCTATTATCCGATGGCATGGCGACTATCTCTATTTTCGTCGAGCCAGTTAAGAAGGAAAAAGCGACGTCTTATTTATCTATGAATGCGACAGTTGCGGGTGAAAAAACGATTAAAGTTGGTAAGCAACTGTACTTGGTTACTATGGTTGGAGAAGTTCCTGAAGTGACCATAGAAAAACTTATGTCCGTATTTATGCCAAAGGCAGAATTATGATTGAAGAATCCGGTACCGTACTTTCGACTGAGAAAGGTTTTGCCGACGTAGAAACCATACGAACCAGTAGTTGCACCTCTTGTCGTGCAAGACACGGTTGCGGACATCATGCTATTGCTCAAGTGTCTGCTAGTAATCGTATGCGAATGAAAGCAATTGATACCTTCGATGTTGAAGTCGGCCAAAAAGTAATTATTGGTATCCCTGAAGATACCTTGCTGCAAGCTTCTTTGTGGGTGTATCTCGTTCCTTTGTTAGGCTTGGTAGGCGGTGCAACACTTCCTTCTCTTTGGCACGCTAGTAACGGCGAATCTGTTGTTTTATCGTTAGTTGGTCTTCTTTCAGGACTCTGGTTAGCAAAGAAAAAATCACAGAAAGAAGAGAATAACCCCGATTTTTATCCCAAAATTTTACGAATTTCACCCACTCAGGGAAACCAAATTCCTTTAGTCTTTACTCCCTGAACCTTAAAAACCTTCATTTAGTACAATACAAAGCTTGATACGTCTTAAGGAGACTAGTCAATGAACAGATTGCTTAAGCAAATAAACATAGGGGCCGTCAGTGTTTTTATGATGTTTTCTATGTTCGCCAACGCTGCTGAACTTCCTGATTTTACTAAGTTGGTGGAAAAGGCATCGCCTGCTGTCGTCAATATCAGTACTGAGCAAATGGTAAAAACCAAAGCGGTAGCAGAAGACGGCAATCCGCAGATTGGACAAAATAGCAAAGAATTAAATGAGTTTTTCCGTCACTTTTTTGGCCAACAGCCTTTTAATGGCGGGGATTCACAAGCACCAGAAGAAAGTGAAAGAAGCTCTTTAGGGTCGGGTTTCATTATATCTTCAGATGGTTACATTTTAACCAACAACCATGTTGTTAAGGGTGCTGATGTTATTCACGTTAGTTTAAATGACCGTCGTGAGTACACGGCTAAAGTCGTTGGTACTGACAGCCGTACCGATTTGGCTTTACTTAAAATTGATGCGAAAGACCTTCCTACCGTGAAAATGGGGGATTCAGATAAGCTGAAAGCGGGTCAGTGGGTGCTAGCAATAGGCTCGCCATTTGGTTTTGACCATACGGTAACCGCAGGTATTGTCAGTGCAACAGGACGTAACTTACCTTCTGATAATTATGTGCCATTTATTCAAACAGATGTAGCGATTAATCCTGGTAACTCAGGTGGTCCTTTATTTGATTTGAATGGTGAAGTTGTTGGTATTAACTCACAAATTTACACTCGCTCTGGTGGCTTTATGGGGGTTTCTTTTGCGATCCCAACAAACGTTGCCATGTCTGTTGTTAAGCAATTAAAAGCGAGCGGTAAAGTGTCTCGTGCTTGGTTAGGTGTGTTGATTCAAGATGTGAATAATGACTTAGCTGAATCATTTGGTCTAAAACGTCCGCATGGTGCTTTAATTAGCCGTGTTATGCCGAAATCTCCAGCAGAGAAAGCAGGGTTGAAATCAGGCGATATTATCTTGGCATTTAATGGTAAAGATATTAATCACTCAGGTGAGCTTCCTTACATTGTTGGTCAAATGAAAGCCGGTGATAAAGTTGATGTAGAAGTCTTCCGAGATGGAAAAGACAAAACGATTCCTTTGACGCTAGAAACTCGTCCTAACAATCAAAAGTCTTTGGCCCAGAAGAAAGAAGATCAAAGCCGTTTAGGTATGATCGTCGGTAATTTACCTGCTGATTTAGCAAAACAACTGGATATCAAAGGTGGTGTTGTTGTTGAGCGTGTAATTGGTGGTGTCGCTTCTCGAAATGGTCTTGCAAAAGGTGATGTGATTACCATGCTAAATGGTCAGCATATTAAGGGCGCGGCAAACTTCTCAGAAATTGCGAAGAAAGTGCCTAATGATCGTTCTGTACCAATGCGTGTTATTCGCGATGGCTACCCAATGTTTATTCCATTCAAGATCACTAAATAATTTGTAGTGTCTTGCCTAAATGCTAAAAAGCCTCTGTTTGTTAATACGAACAGAGGCTTTTTTATAGATTAAAAAAAACGGCCTTGTTAAGGCCGCTTATGGTTATATTTTACTTCTTTGCTACCGCTTCTAATTAGAGCTGCTTAGAGAAGATTTTTGAATTACGTTGGTAGTTATAAAGTGCTTGTTTCTTCGCGGGCAAACTAGAAAGAGATGTTTCACTAAATCCGCGTTCTATAAACCAATGCGCTGTTCGAGTCGTTAATAAAAAGACGGTTTCTAAATGAAGATTTTTAGCAGCCTGTTCGATGCCTTTTAACAAACGATCACCTCTATTAGAGCCACGGTAGTCTGGTGAAACCGCTAAGCAAGCTAGCTCTCCTGAATGCTCTTGTTCGAAAGGATAAATCGCGGCACAGGCAACGATAGCACCGTCTCGCTCAATAACAATAAAGCGATCAACTTCATTTTCCAGCAGCTCTCGTGAGCGACGTACTAAAACACCTTTTTCTTCCAATGGTGCTAATAGCGCCATCATACCGCCGACATCATCAATATGGGCAGGACGAAGCTGCTCGTAGCTGTCTTCGTCAATCATGGTGCCAGCACCCTCGCGACTGAATAGCTCTTGTATTAGCCCACCATTTTCATTAAAAGAAATGATATGAGCACGGGGCACATGCTGACGAACGGCTGAAACACAAGCTTCCAATGCGGCATGAGTGATTTTATTCAGTGTTTTACCGTTTAAAATAATGTCAGCATCGTGCGTTAGTAATTCTGAATAAAGTTCGCCACATTGATCGAAAATACCTTCTTCTTCAGTGAAAATTATCAGTTTATCGGCTTTTAGTTGTACTGCCGCTTGAATGGCAACTTCTTCTCCTTTCAAGTTAAAGACTTCACCAGTGGGCGAAAACCCTAAGTGTGGTAACAGCACCATGTTGTCATCTTCGAGCAGTCTAAAAATCGCATCAGAATCGATACGGCGAACTTCTCCAGAGTGCCCATAATCAATGCCGTTGACCACACCGAGTGGACGAGCAATAACATAATTACCACTGCACACTTTTAGTCGAGCGCCTGCCATAGGGGTATTAGAAAGGCCCATGGATAGCTGAGCTTCAAGTTGGACTCTTACCGCCGCAGATGCTTGTATTATGTCCATCAATTGATCTTGAGGCGTTATGCGATAACCTGCTTCGAAAGTACTAGGGTGTTCTCTACTTGCTAGCATTTTATCAATTTGTGGGCGAGCGCCTTGAACTAATACAAGCTGAATGCCCAGTGAATCTAGCAGTGTTAGGTCGTGTATGATGCCTGAAAAATAAGCGCTTTCTAGCGCTTCGCCAGGAATCAAAATGACAAAAGTTTTTCCCCTATGGGCATTAATATAAGGAGATGAGTGGCGAAACCAGTCCACATATTTTAGTTGGTCAGACACGCTGTTCCTCATTTTCTGGATGATTAGATTGATTGTTTTGCAAACAATAGCGTTCGATTAAGCCACGCAGTACTTGTTGCATTGGTTTGATCTGGTTTAATGCCATAAACTCGTTTGGTTGATGGGCTTGATCAATTGAACCTGGGCCTAATATTAATGTTTCAATACCTAACTGATTGAAAAACGGACCTTCTGTGGCAAAACCCACGCTTGTCGCGGTATTTTTAGTTAACTTTTCACAGGTTTTAATTATGTCTGATTCTATAGGGGTGAAGAAAGAGGGAATGTTGGTAAATAAACTATCCATTTCTATTTTCGTGCCTGTTTTGCTTTCAATACTTGGCAGTAATCTAGATATTTCATCAACCAAAGATTGATTGCTCATACCGGGTAATGCGCGTAAGTCAAAATCTATCTCACAACGTCCACAAATACGGTTTGCACTGTCGCCACCATGGATACAACCAAAATTCATGGTTGGATAATCTATGACGAAAGAAGCATCGCGGTATTTTTTCTTCAAATTATCGCGAAAAGCCATTAGCTCAGTCATAACAGAATGCATGGCGTCCATGGCACTGTTGCCAAGATCTGGGTTAGATGAATGACCAGATTGTCCAGTAACGCGAATGCGCTCCATTAAAATCCCCTTGTGAGCATGCACAGGGGTGAGGGAGGTAGGCTCTCCGATTAAAGCATAACGGGCTTTTATTTTATTCTGAGATACTAAGGCGCGAGCGCCAGCCATCGAGGTTTCTTCATCTGCAGTAGCAAGGACAATCAGAGGCTGTTTAAGATTCTTCAAATCCATTTGCCGAACAGTATCGATAACAATAGCAAAGAAGCCTTTCATATCGCATGAGCCAAGGCCGTAAAGTCTGTTGTCTCGTTCTTCCAGTAAGAAGGGATCAGATTGCCAACGACCTTGATCATAAGGCACTGTGTCGGTATGACCTGAAAGCACCAAACCACCATCGCCTTTGCCCAGTGTCGCAATCAGGTTTACCTTGTTTGGGTATCCTGGAATTGGCATGACTTCACATTGAAACCCTTGTGAAGAAAGCCACCCTTCTAATAATTCAATGACGTCTTTATTTGACTGATCCCAGTTTGATTGACTAGAACTTATAGATGGCGATGCAATAAGCTGTGACATCATATTAATAAGCGATGGTAGTGCGGCCATGACGGCTCCTCCCGCAGAGTAGTTATCTAATATTACTATTGTCGGCTAGGCATCTGATACAATTAAAACGAAGATTATGCGGTCTCTGATGTTAGTCAAACATCAGAAGTAAAAGAGGTTTTTATATTTATGGCTACCGAGCTAGAGCTTAAGTTAATGGTTCAGTCCGAGTATCTCAAGTCCACAAGTGAGTTTCTGGATGAAATTTGTGCGCTTTCGCAATCAAAGACAACATCGCGCCAAGCAACCTTGTCCTTGATGAACGGTTATTTTGATACTGAAAATGCCACTTTAATGCAAGCCGGGATAGCTTTGCGTATACGTGCTGTGAATCAACAATTTATCCAAACAGTAAAAACCCGCGGTAGCAATAGAGTGGGAATGCACGCGCGTGGTGAATGGGAATGGACGATTCCGAGTGATCAGCTAGACCTGTCTCTCCTTGATGAAGTGCCATTGCCAGAGACACTCAAAGATATGGCGTGGAGTCGAGATCTTGTTGAAGTCTTTCGTACCGACTTTGAGCGTCAAGTTTGGCTGATACAAGAGCAAGATACCTTAATGGAAGTTGTGTGTGATTTGGGCAAGGTCACATCACCTTATGGTGAGGACGCCATTAAAGAGCTAGAGCTTGAGCTTAAAGCAGGCGATGAAACTGGTTTGTATCGTTTTGCATTAACTTTAGCAAAACAACTGCCGTTGCAAGTTAGTACCGTCTCGAAAGCACAAAGAGGTGTGCGTCTGAAACAAGGCACTATTGAGTTTCCTAATAAGCCTCATAGCTCTGCAACGACATTGGAGTTAGCCACGTATTGGTATGAAGTCTGGCTTGTATATTGGGAAGCAATGTTCTTTATGAAAGACGATGTGTTAATACAACCCATTCGCCATTCAATGACGCAACTGAGCCGTTGCTTACCAAAGGAATTTGCTAAACGCTTAGAGCTTTTAGACGAGGCTTATCAAGCAGTGCTGCATACTGATGGTGATTTGATTTCTGGATTTGCTAGCTTGAAAGAAACAGGTATTGTGATGTTAGAAGTTGGTCAGTGGTTAAATAATGCCTCGCATGATACGACTCACTGATACCTATATTGTGCTTGCATGAAAAGTTAAAGTGCTTATAAAAGCCGAGCAGTAATATACCGTTAATAACAAAATTGCTAATAAGGATCTCGTTTTGATTTCTCCTGTTTCAAATCCAGCTTACGCATCTTTTTGTGAACAACAAGAAAATCGCAGTTTATTAGCCGAAGCGATTCAAGACGCCCGACAACGGCATGGATTGTCTAAATTAACGGATCAACAAGTGGCTATTGTAGAGCCGCTTTGGTTATTAAGTGACTATCTTCATCAGCAGTGTGAACGATTTCCTCATTGGTTAGATGACTTGCTAGGCTTAGAGGCGCTTCCTGACTTGCCTTCGATTGATGACTTAATCACTGGAGACTTTTTTGTTTCAGCGTCGTCAGGCGCTAGTTTAGCACTTGTCGATCTTGATGAAGCCGCTTTAATGAAGCGGCTCAGGTCGTATCGACAGTGGTGGATGGTGCGACTGATAGCGTTAGATATTCAGCAAAAAATCACACTAACAGACCTGACGTTAAGATTGAGTGTTTTGGCTGATGTGTGTGTAAATGCGAGTTTGAATTGGACAGAGAGTCATTACCAAGCACTGTACGGGCAAGCGCTGGATGAGAGTGGTGAGCGCCAGTCTCTGATCGTTATTGGGATGGGGAAATTGGGTGGTAATGAGCTTAATTTGTCATCGGACATTGACCTGATCTTTGCTTTTCGTGAGCACGGTGAGACACAAGGTGGCAAAAAAAGCCTGACTCACCAAGAATATTTTACAAAGCTTGGGCAAAAGCTTATCCAACATCTAGATCAACTGACTGCGGACGGTTTTGTCTTTCGCGTCGATATGCGACTACGTCCATTTGGGCAGTCCGGTACGTTAGTCTTAAATATGGATTCATTGGAAAACTACTACCAAGATCAAGGTCGAGATTGGGAACGTTATGCAATGATCAAAGCTCGTGTAATGTCTGGAAATGAAAAAGACATTGCTGCATTTGAAATGCTAAGAAAACCGTTTGTATACCGAAAATATTTAGACTTCGGTGCCATTGGTGCTTTGCGAGATCTGAAAAAGATGATCGCTAAAGAAGTGCGTCGTAAAGATATAGAGCACAATATTAAGTTGGGTGAAGGCGGGATTCGTGAGGTTGAGTTTATCGCCCAAGCCTTGCAAATTCTTCATGGCGGACGGGACAGCAGACTGCAATGTCCTGCGTTATTAAAGGTTTTACCTTATCTTAATGAACAAGAGTATTTGACCACCACTGAGGTAGAACAACTCACCGATGCATATCAACTGTTAAGACGCACAGAGCATGCTTTGCAAGCGGTAAAAGATGAACAAACCCAGTTGCTGCCAGACGATGAGTATGAACGCTTGCGCATTGCTCTGATGGTCGGATTTTCTTCATGGCAGGCTCTAGATGAGGCTCTTTGGAAAGTACGCCATAACGTACACAGTGTGTTTCAAGAGCTCATCGATGACGGTGAAGAAACCAGTGAAGAAATTAAAACCCAAGACACATGGCGATTATTGCTAAAACACGCCGACAATAACGATAAAGAAGCCATTAGCGACGCATTGGATGGCATCGTTTGGCAAGATAAAGACGCCATTGTTCAGCGTATTGCTATTTTTCTATCGTCTAAAAGCATCGCCTTTATGCAACCTATCGGGCAAGAGCGCCTTGCGATCTTCTTAGCCATGTTTGCCACTCAATTAACCCATGAAAGTAAGCCTGATTTAGTAACAAATAGAGTGTTGCCGATTTTAGAAGCCGTATTGCGTCGCACCGCTTATCTTGTACTGCTCTGTGAGAACCCAACCGCGATCACGCATCTTATCCGCTTGTGTCGAGAGAGCGCTTGGTTCAGTGACGCTATTTCAGCAACGCCGTCACTGTTGGATGAGCTACTTGATGCCTCTACCTTATTTTCGCCCCCTACTAAAAGCATGTTAGAGGATGAGTTACAGCAGATATTATTACGCCTACCAGAAGAAGATGAAGAAGCGCAAATGGATGCGATGCGACGTTTTAAATTGTCGATTATTTTGCGCATTGCAGCCTGTGATATAACAAACATATTGCCAATAATGAAAGTGAGTGATCACTTAACATGGCTGGCCGAAGTGTTGTTAGAGCAGGTGCTTCATCAAGCTTGGCGCTACTTAACTCACAAACATGGCTTTCCTGTCAGCGATGGCGTCGAGGCTGAACATCCACAATTCGCGATTATTGGTTACGGAAAATCTGGTGGTTGGGAGTTAGGTTATGACTCAGATTTAGACCTTGTTTTTATTCATGGCGCAAAAGCCAGCGGGTATACAAATGGTGCGCGAAGTATTGATAACTTAACCTTTTATACTCGTTTAGGTCAGCGTTTGATTCATATTATTACCAGCTTTACAGCGGCAGGTCGCTTATATGAAGTAGATATGCGTTTACGCCCTTCGGGTAATTCTGGGCTGTTAGTCACCAGTTTAGAGGCTTTTCAAGATTATCAACAGAACAAAGCCTGGACATGGGAGCACCAAGCATTGACCCGTGCACGAGCGTTGGCTGGAGAGCCTTTGTTAAGAGGTAAGTTTGAAGACAGCCGTAGAGCCTTGATTAGCTCGCAACGCAATCGAGAAGACTTAAAAGCCGAAGTCGTGAAAATGCGTGAAAAAATGCGTGTTCATCTTGATACTGGTGGCAAGGAAAAGGGTTTTGATCTTAAGCAAGGTGCTGGTGGTATTATAGACATTGAGTTTATTGTCCAATACTTTGTTCTGGCTTGGTCTTGTCGTTACCCAGAACTTATGGAGTATTCAGACAATGTACGTCAGATAGAAGCGGCGTCTAAAGTGGGTTTGATTTGTTCTGAAACCGCAGAAAAAATGATCGATACCTACACGCTTTATCGCTCCCATACCCATAGATTAACCTTGCAGAAGCAAGGTCGAGTTATTCAGGGGGATGCATTGATAGCGAATCAAGAGTGGGTTAGTCGTTACTGGGATGAATTCGTAAATTCACCGGATCTTTAATGAGCAGGTCTTATTGCGAAGTAAATCTACTGATACAAAGATGGTAGTCTAGAATAAAAGTTGGTCGTAAAGTGATCAATTTTTCGTTATAGTGACTTAATAGGTTTATTTTTGATCAGTGATAGCTGTGCTTTATCTATTGCAGCTACATGAATAGATTGGGAGTGATTGATTATGTCAAGTATTAGCGATTCAAGCTCGGCAGTGTCTTATGCAAAAGAAGCGTATGGCGCTAGTTTGGCTAAAGTGGCTCACGTCGATAAAGGTCAGCAAGCTTTAGATTTGCTAGAAAGCGCTAAAGTGGTGAATCCTACTCCGGCTGCGAGCAGTGGTAGTCATATGACAACAGATAATCTTGGCCAAAGTGTGAATATTCACGTTTAATGCCGTATATCTCTTTTATAGGTTCATAACCAGTTCAGTGAGCTGATTTTTGACCAAACTGTCGATGTAAAAAAGCCCGTATGTTTAATTTCATACGGGCTTTTTTAATGTCTATGAGAGGGATTAAGTGGTGTTATTTACCAATAAACTCTTTATCAATCTCAGGTAGAGGCTGGTCGTTAATCGCTGCTTCAAAAGCTTTTAGGCGCTTATGAATAGACAGTAATTCCACAATGGTTGTCCAAGAGTTTACTAAGAACTGGAAAGAGCTTTCAACTTGACCAAAAGCATTGGAAATTCGCTGCATTATACCTAGAGTAAAGGCACCTGCGACGATAGAAGGACCTAAAGCGATCAGTGGAATTAACACCCCAGCTTGTAGATAGCCATAACGAACAACGTTGAAATATAGGTAGTTAAAATAGAGACGGAAATAGTTTTTTCGTACATTGGCGAACAGCTCTGATAACTTAGCCGGTTCTGCACGGTCTTCGAAATCTTCCCCATAAACCAATTCTTTTCGATAAGCGGCTTCAACTCGTTGGTTTTTGAATTCCAGACCAGGTAAGCGAATACCTGCAACCGCTAATAAAGTGGTACCAATAATAGCCCAAAGAATAGCGACAAATACCAAAGCCTGAGGTACTTCTCCTATTAGAGGTAGGGAAGTCACGTAAGAAGAAAGTCCCCATAATACAGGCAAGAAAGCCAGTAAAGTCATGATGGAGTCTAAAAAGCGAACGCCAAGACTTTCTACAATACTGGCAAAGCGCATAGTATCTTCTTGGATACGTTGTGACGCCCCTTCTATTTGGCGTACCTGCTGCCATTTTGACGTGTAGTAGTTATTCATCGCGGTGCGCCAGCGGAAAACATAATGGCTGACAAAAAAGTTGTTTAGAACAGAGACCGTAATGGCAACAAGCGCGATAGTTGCGAAGGTCGATAGCTCTGAATAAAATTCGGTTAACGTGATGCTGTTAGGTGCGCTTAAGGCTTTCTGGATAAGGTCGTAAAAACTACCATACCATTCGTTAATCATGACGCTAATTTGCACTTGGAACCACGTTATAAAGACGATTAAACCGGACCCTATAACAGACCATTTAGCCCATTTTTGGCCGCCGTAAGCAACCCACGCCCCGATAAAAAGGGCATAACAAACAATCATGTATTGGTATAACCAGACGTCGAGTGCGACCTCTTGATTATGAGAAAAAGCCGCTTTTTCAGCGGCACTAGCACCTTGTGCTAAGGCTTCAGGAAAGTGCACATTAAACAATGAACCTAAACTTAGCGTATCGCCTAAATTTTGTACCGTAAGATACCAGCCGATAACACAGACAAGTGCCCATAAGGCAAAGCTCAAAAAGAATAACTTGGGTTTCGGAAAAAAGGATAAAAACACGGATAGTTCTCTCTTTGGCTAATTTAAAATCGAAGGGTAGGCTAAGCGATTGATCTAACAAATACTTGCCTAATAATGCTTATTTGAAGCTTAAACTAGTACCGAGTGAAGAACAATAAAACTCCCATTAAGGAAGCTGTAAACAAAGAATAAAAATGCGTGAGTTATTGGGATTGGTAAATAAGCAGCTCGAAATCGAGCATAACGTTAGCGGCGACTTAACGGTTCTATATTTCATGATTTAAAGGTAAAAAAAACGGGCCTTAGATAAAATCTAAGTCCCGATTTTTAATGTTGATTAAGTCTAATAACGCTCTCTAAGTGTTGTTACCTGAGAGTAAGAAGCGTTAGATTAATCTTATTTAGTCAGATTATGCTCTGCAGCAACTTGTGCAACAGCACGCTCTAAACGAACGAAACCTTCTGCAATATCGGCTTCAGGGATGATAAGAGATGGCGCAAAACGAACCACATCGGCACCCGCTACCAAGATAAATAAGCCTTCTTTCGTCGCAGCGTTAAGAATCGCTTTCGCTTGGCCTTTCAAACTATCAACCACTTCAGCGCCGATCAACAATCCCATACCACGAATATCTTTAAAGACATGATATTTTTCATTAATAGCCGTTAAGCCAGCAACAAAAAGATCGTGGCGTTTGTTTACTCCACTTAGTACGTCAGGCGTATCGATAATATCAACAACGGCTTCTGCAATAGCACACGCCATTGGATTACCGCCGTAAGTACTACCATGAGTACCAATCGCTAAGCTTTTAGCCACGTCCGCAGTTGCCAGCATGGCACCAACAGGGAAACCATTGCCCAGAGCTTTTGCTGTTGTAAGTACATCAGGTTTAACGTCTAGTTGCTCATAAGCATAGAAGGTACCTGTACGGCCAACGCCTGATTGCACTTCATCGAACACAAGCAGTGCATTATATTGATCACATAATTCACGAACTTGTTTAGCAAATTCTTTATCTGCTGGAATAATACCGCCTTCGCCTTGGATGGGTTCCATGACAACCGCGCAGGTCTTATCAGATATTAAGGCTTTTAGCTGATCAATGTTGTTGTAGTCACAGTGGCTAATGCCTGCAGGTGTTGGCTCGAAACCTTCTTTATATTTAGGTTGTCCGCCAACAGAAACTGTAAACAAGGTGCGTCCGTGGAATGATTTATTAAACGCGATAATTTCGTTTTTTTCTGGACCGTAATGATCAAACGCGTAACGGCGAGCAAGTTTAAACGCAGCTTCATTCGCTTCGCCACCGCTGTTACAGAAAAATACGCGATCAGCAAATGTTTTTTCAGTCAGCTTTTTAGCTAAGCGTAACGCTGGCTCATTTGTCATAACATTTGATAAATGCCAAAGTTGGTCAGCTTGCTCGCGCATGACGTTGACTAGCGTTGGGTGTGAATGACCTAATGCCGTTACCGCGATGCCGCCAGCAAAATCAATATACTCTTTACCTTCCTTGTCCCATACGTGAGAACCTTCACCACGTACTGGAATAATCGCAGAAGGTGCGTAGTTAGGAACCATTACTTCGTCAAATGTTGCTCTCGTTACTTGTTCAGTCACTTGTATACACCTCTTAAAATGGGCGGCTGTAGTGCCAGCCGCCATTTGCTTTATATCAGATTTCTCAACTCGCGAATAGCGACAGTTACCATAGCAAGCGTGAGTTCACCTCCAGATTTAATTTCTTTGAAAGTGGTTCTGTAATGCTTGATATTGTCACTATTTTGTTCGCTCCAGTAGGCCAATCTTTTGTCGAGTTCTTTGATGTCAGAACTCGACTGAATGACTTCCTGAGTGAGGGTTCTTAAGCTGTTATCTACTTCGTCTCCAAGGCCTGCTTTTGCACGGCGCTGCCACATATCATCCGCAGACAATTCTTGAACACTGTGGCGTAACCAATGCAGTTCTAGGTCCATCTCCAAAGCAAAGTACGTTTGTGCGACATCTAATACTTCTTTTTCAGTATTAGAGGCGACACGAATAATGTCTAATCCGTAGAAAAGGTAATGCAGAGCCGATAGCTTTTCAGCAACGTCAGCGGTAATACCTTGTGCAATGAGATCAGCATTAATTTCTGCTAAATGCGCTTGGCTAGGTTCTGTTAGAATCGCCTGCATATTGGCACGAATAATTTCAACACCCGGTTTGTAAGTGTCTTTCAAACGTTGAATAGACAGACTTTCACGAGTATTGCGTAGCAACCAAAGCGTAGCTCGTTCTAATAACGCCTGAATGCGGATTAACAAACCATTTAAGACAGTATTAGGTACTTGGAAATCCAAGCTATTAATTCCGTCCCATAGCGATGAAATATCAAAAATATCTTCCGCAGCCATATAAGCACGAACAAGATTCAGAGCCGATGCGCTGGTTTCTTCTTGCACATAAGTACTGAATGTTGGCCCCATTCGATTGCCAAGGTTATTCGTTACATGGCCGGCAATGATTTCTTGTGCCAATGGGTGCGACGCCATTTGATCGCCAAAGCGTTTGCTTAGTTCTTTCGGGAAGTACTGATGGATTTGGTTTATCAAATCTTCATCTTCGCCAATATTATTTTCAACCAACTGCTCTGATAACTTAATTTTGGAATAAGCCAATAATACAGAAATCTCAGGGCGGGTTAAGCCTTGATGTTTGTTCAAGCGCTTTTTGATTTGTGCATCGCTTGGTAAAAACTCAATGTCACGATTTAGTCGACTTTCTCGAACCAGCGATTGGATTAAGCGCCAGTGATCAGCCAAACGTTCGGGTGCTTGAGCATTGGCTAAGGACAATACATGGCTTTGTCCTAAGTTATGATGCAGAACAAGATGACCAACTTCGTCTGTCATTTGAGCAAGCAAAGTATTACGTTGCTTCTCTGTCATATCGCCATTTTCGACAACACGGTTAAGTAATATCTTGATGTTTACTTCATGGTCAGAACTGTCTACGCCTGCGGAGTTATCGATGGCGTCTGTGCTGATTAAGCCGCCACTTTGCGCAAACTCAATACGGCCAAGTTGTGTTAAGCCAAGATTACCGCCTTCACCAACTATTTTACAGCGCAGTTCTTTACCATTAACGCGCAGTGAGTTATTACCGCTGTCACCAACGTCCGCGTGTGTTTCGCTTTCTGCTTTGACGTAAGTACCGATACCACCGTTCCAAAGCAGATCTACTTCCGCTTTTAGAATGGCATTAATCAAGTCTGTTGGTGCCATAGACTTGGTATTGCCTTCGATGCCCAGTGCTTTACGAATATCTGCATTAATCGGAATAGATTTCGCAGAACGGTTAAATATGCCGCCGCCTTTTGATATCAACTCTTTGTTGTAATCTTCCCATGATGAGCGCGGTAATTTAAACATACGCTGGCGTTCTTCAAAGGAACTAGCAACATCCGGTGTAGGGTCAATGAAAATGTGCATATGGTTAAATGCAGCGATTAGACGGATATGTTTAGACAACAGCATGCCGTTGCCAAATACATCACCGGCCATATCGCCCACACCAACCGCCGTAAAGTCAGTGGTTTGGCAATCTATGCCAATTTCTTTGAACTGACGTTTAACCGATTCCCAAGCGCCGCGAGCGGTGATACCCATTTTCTTATGGTCATAACCGTTGGAACCACCAGAAGCAAAAGCGTCGCCTAACCAGAAACCATATTGTTCAGAAATGCTGTTAGCAAGATCTGAGAAGGTGGCGGTGCCTTTGTCAGCAGCAACAACTAAGTATGGGTCGTCTTCGTCGTAACGTTCAACCGACAGAGGTGCAACCACTTCGTTTTGTACTAGGTTGTCGGTGATGTCTAACAAGCCACTGATAAAGGTGGTGTAACAACGAACGACTTCCGCTTGAACTTCTTCGCGAGAGGCATTTTTCTTAAGCTGTTTGGCAACAAAGCCACCTTTTGCACCGGATGGCACAATGACGGCGTTTTTCACCATTTGCGCTTTTACAAGACCAAGGACCTCAGTACGGAAATCTTCCATACGATCTGACCAACGCAAGCCACCACGTGCGACTTTACCGCCACGCATGTGAACACCTTCAACCCAAGGAGCGTAAACGAAGATCTCAAATTTAGGGCGAGGCAGTGGCACCGCAGGAATCAAAGAAGGGTCTAATTTGAAAGACACGTAATCTTTAATTTCGCCATTGACATCAGGTTGGTAGAAGTTAGTACGAATCATCGCCTGAATGACAGACAAGTAATGTTTCAGAATGCGATCTTCGTCCAAGTTCGCCACTTGATCCAATTCTAGATCAATTTTCTCAAGCAGTTTCTGTACTTTTTCATCGCGTTTAGCCGTTAGGCTAGGATCGAAACGTTGTTCAAATAATTGCACTAATAAACGCGCAATGCTGGCGTTCTTTTCTAGCGTTTGTTGCATGTACTGTACTGAGAAGGGTACTTGTAACTGCATTAAGTATTTGGTCAATGCGCGCAGCATAGTGACTTGGCGCCACGTCAAAGAGGCATCCAATACTAGGGCGTTAAAGCGGTCATTCTCAATACGACGGCTAAAGACTTGGTTGAATGCATCTTGGAAAGCCAAACGTTGTGCACTTTTCTCAAGATTTACGTCGGCATCCACACTAATGGCAAATTCTACAATCCAAGTGTTTTTGATGTTTTCTTCGTGATTGTCTAATTCGTAAGGGCGCGCTTCAAGAACGCGTAATCCCATACATTCAAGGATCGGCAATACATCAGACAGTACTAAAGACGTACCAGAGCCGTAGACTTTAAAGAAGTAGTTGTTTTTGTTTTGGCCCACTTGGCGGTATAGGTGAGTACTAATGTCGCCTTCACCGGCTAAAGAGTTAAGACGCTCAATATCTAAAACAGCCGTGTTTGGAGAAAAGTCTTCACGGTAAGCCGCTGGTAAGTAATGGGCGTATTGAGAAAAGAGGGTGTTGCCCGTCTCTTCACCATTGCTGGTTTGTAATGCGGCTAGAAGCTTGTCTTCCCATGAACTCATCGCCTCTTGCATCTTACGTTGGATGTCTTCCACATCGATAGAAGGGCTGTTCTGTGGATCAGCGATTTGAATAGTGAAGTTGACCCGGGCCAATACCAGCTGAGAAAACTGAACATTAAACTCAGAGCTTGTCCCATTGCAGGCATTCATCAAGATGCCTTGCATATGAACACGCAATTCAGTGTTGTAACGGTCACGAGGTACATATACCAAGGCGTTTAAGAAGCGGCCGTAAATATCTTTGCGCAAGAATACGCGTAATTGACGGCGTTCTTGAATTGCCAAGATGCTTTCGATTGTATCGTACAGTTCCGCCACTGGAGCTTGCAGCATTTCATCGCGCGGGTAGCTATTTAGAATGTGCTTGAGGTTCTTGCCTTTATGGCTATTCGGATCCACATTTGCACGCTCAATAATATGATCGAGCTTTTTACGCAATAAAGGAATATCTTGTAAACGAGCAACATACGCGGCAGAAGAATACAAACCGAAGAAGCGCCATTCACCAATGACCTTGCCTTGTTTATCGAAACGTTTCACCCCTAAATAATCTAGGTGAACAGGGCGGTGAACGGTGGATATCGCGGTTGATTTCGTTAAGATAAGTACGTTTGTGCTGTCTATTGCCAATTCGGCTAGGCGATTATTAAGAATAATATCGCGTTTGACCTTTTTGTCATTCACATCGCGGAACGTGCCAAGACCAGACCCGTTAACTAATTTAAGATGCGTTTCTTCTTTTTCGACAACGAGGTCATAGGCGCGAAAACCAATAAAGGTAAAATGGTTGTTTGCTACCCAGCGTAAAAAATCAAGATTCTCTTGGTGTTCTGCATTGTTCTTTAAATGAACAATTTTTTCAGATTCACTGATGATTTCATTTAGATTTGTGCGCATCGTAGGCCAGTCAGTAACGGCTTTTTTGACATCGATTAAGCTTAAAAGTAGTTCGTCTTTTATTTCATCTAATAAATTGGTATCAGACAAGTGATCAATCTCAAAGCGCATTAGGGCTTCATGAGATTCGACAGGACCATCTACATTGATAGATTGCAGATCGCCTTTTTTATTACGAGTAGTAGAAATTACCGGATGAGCGGTTAAATGAATGGTATGACCCAAACGTACCAATGCCATATTGAAAGAGGAGACGAGGAAAGGCATATCATCGGTTAAAATTTCGATAACAGTGTGTGTTGAATGCCAGCTATGCTCTTCATAGTTTGGGTTATAAACACGAACCTTAGGCTCAGAGCCAGATCGCTGTTGTAAAAAATCCCATAGGCATACAATAGTGCCATATAAGTTTTCGATGGATTCGTTCACCATGTCTTCCGTTAATGAATCTTGGAAGTATGAATGGGTCAGATGAACGAGATTTTTAGCTTCGTTAGCACTAAAGTTATCTCGGATTTCAGCTTCAATTCGGTCGATTAATTCGCATTTTTTATTATCAGTCATTAGAACTCATCCTCATGAGTGGTGTTCTTTATAAAACGAGTTGTCATAGCAAGATCACAAAAGTACTGTATTAGGACTGCAAAGTGATTATTATGAAAACTAGTCTCCTTTGAAAGGGATCAATTTTTGTAATAGCGACATTTAGTTCTCTTATTTGAATGTTTTTAATAAATAGAGCTTGATTCAAACAGGAAAACCCTTTGTTATCCATTTTAAACGAAATAAACTTCTTTTTTACTCACTGATCGCAGGATAATAATTTGTACAAGAGTGAATTTGCATCGAGAGAAATCATGCAGGCGAGTAAAAAACCACAAAAATACGGTTTTTTGCTGCTACCCAACTATTCAATGCTAGGTTTTTCTTCCGCTATAGAAACTTTGCATATGGCAAATTGGGTAACAGGAAAAGACTTATATCGTTTCTGTACGATTGGTCATGGAGGGAGTGAAATCCTCTCAAATACAGGCGTTACAACGCATACTGACTACCTAACAGTGGACACACCTAAGGATCTGGATGCTATTTTTGTGTGTGGTGCCTCACCTGTGACACAAAACGAAAGTCAAACTTTAGAAAATTGGTTGAAAAAGCAAGCGCAAAAGCAGATTCACCTTGGTGGGCTTTGCACCGGAAGCTACTTATTGGCCAAAGCTGGGCTGTTAAATGGTTACCGCGCGACCATACATTGGTGGAATATTGCCAATTTACGCGATGAGTTTCCCGATACGATTGTATCGAGCCATCTTTTTGAAGTTGATCGTGACCGGTTTACTTGCAGTGGCGGAACGGCAGCGATGGATATGATGCTGTTTCTAATTGGCAAACAGCATGGCATGACGTTGGCAAGTACGATATCTGAGCAGTTTGTTTGCGAGCGAATTCGGACCCACGATGACCCTCAGCGAATTCCATTGCAGGCTCGTATTGGAACAGGCCAGCCAAAATTGGTTGAAGCCGTGCAATTAATGGAAGCGAATATTCGAGAGCCTTTATCTTCTGATGATATTGCTTATCATGTGGGTGTCTCTCGACGTCATTTAGAACGGTTATTCAAACAGAATTTGAGCGCAGTGCCCTCTCGATACTATTTAGAGCTACGACTACAGCATGCAAAACAAATGCTAGTGCAGACGGATAAGTCGATTACAGAGATTGGATCAGAGTGCGGATTTACCACCGCGCCCCATTTTAGTACAACGTATAAAAGCTTTTTTGGGTTGTCTCCAAGGGCTGAAAGAAAGAATTTGCAAATTAAGGTGAGTCAACCTGATCAAACCGACAGGAAAAAAAGACAATTGTGGAAAAAATAATTTAAAATATGTTCAATGGGTTGTTTTGAGCTACGAATGATTTTTTTTCGTGCTCATCGGAAAACTGGAACAGTATTTGAATGTGCTATTTTCGTACTTGAAAATAAAAACGATATATAAAAAGGTAATAAACATGTCGAAAGTCCCAGCTCTAGAGCTAATAGACATTCATAAGACGTTTGGTAATGTAGAAGTGCTTAAGGGTATTTCACTTAAAGCCTATGACGGTGATGTTATTTCTATTCTTGGATCAAGTGGCTCAGGAAAAAGTACATTTTTGCGTTGCATCAATATGCTGGAAAATCCAACTCAAGGAGAGATCATTTTTAATGGCGAATCTTTGAAGTTGACTCCTGGTGGAACCGACTTGGTTCCTGGGGATATGAAGCAACTGACGAAAATGCGTCAACAAATTGGTTTTGTTTTCCAAAGTTTTAACTTGTGGCCACACATGACTATTTTGCAAAATGTCATGGAAGGTCCAGCTCATGTGCTTAAGCGTCCACGACGTGAAGTGATTGAATACGCGGAGCATCTACTGGATAAAGTAGGCATCGCAGATAAAAAAGACATGTATCCAAACCAATTGTCTGGTGGTCAGCAGCAGCGTGTTGCGATTGCTAGAACACTGGCGATGGACCCGCAAGTCATTTTGTTTGATGAACCTACTTCGGCGCTTGATCCAGAATTGGTTGGCGAGGTGTTAGGTGTTATGCGTAAATTAGCTGATGAAGGCAGAACCATGCTAATCGTAACTCACGAGATGAATTTTGCTCGAGAGGTATCCAGCGAGGTGGTGTTTCTTCATCAGGGTGTGGTTGAAGAAAAAGGCATACCAAGTAAAGTCTTTGGATCTCCAGATTCAGAGCGATGCAAAGCGTTCATATCAAGTGTGTTTTAGAAAAAAGACTAAGCAGCTGTTTGGTCGCAGAAATGAAAAAAATAATTATTCACTAAGGAATCTTTCATGAAATTAAAAACTATTATAATCGGGTCGGCTCTTTTTGTTGGTGCTGCACTAACAGGTGTTTCTGCTCAAGCAGCAGAAAAAATTCGTTTTGCGACAGAAGGGGCTTGGGCACCTTTCAACTACATTGATTCCGCTGGCAAGCCACAAGGTTTTGATGTCGATATTGCTCATGCATTGTGTAAGCAAATGAAAGCAGATTGTGAAGTGGTTACTCAGGATTGGGATGGTCTTATTCCTGGTCTGAAAGTACGTAAATTCGATGCTATTATCGCGTCTATGTCCATCACGCCTGATCGTGAGAAAGTCGTTGATTTCACAAACAAATACTACTCTGGCGGTTTGCGTTTCTTAGGTCGCACTGGAGAAAAATTTGATCTTAAGAATTTAGACGGCAAAACGATTGGTGCACAGCGTGCAACACTTGCCGCGCAATATTTGGAAGATCACTACACGGGCAAAGCAAAACTTAAGTTTTATGACAACCAAGACAATGTTTACCTAGATCTAGTATCTGGCCGTCTTGATATCGTATTGTCTGACGAACTGCCTACTTACAACTGGTTGAAAACATCAGGCAACGGCAAAAAATTCGATTTTAAAGGCGCTGCCTTCATGAAAAATGACAAAATCGGTATTGCTGTTCGTAAAGGCGATAAGTTAAAAGATAAGTTAAATGAAGCACTAAAAGAAATTTTAGCGAACGGTACTTACCAAAAAATCAACGCTAAATACTTCCCATTTTCTATCTACTAAACAATAGAAAATCGACATACCCTTTGGCTCTGTTACTGAGTCAAAGGGATTGTTTTCTGCTTAATTCTGAGAAAAAAATATGATTGATCTTCATGGATTCGGTCATCAGCTGTTACAAGGCGCATTGGTCACGGTAGAGCTTGCTCTTGCTTCTTTAGTTGTTGGTCTTGTGCTTGGTTTATTAGGCGCCGCCGCTAAGTTATCGTCAATAAAACCGCTACAGTGGATTGCGAATATCTATACGACCTTGATTCGGGGTATTCCGGAATTATTGACAGTATTGATTATTTATTTTGGTGCTACGTCCGTATTAATGGCGATTGCCAGTGTGTTTGGTTACGACAAATATATTGAAATAGGTCCGTTTGCTGCCGGTGTAACGGCGCTAGGATTGACGTTCGGTGCTTACGCGACAGAAGTGTTTCGTGGTGCTCTGCAGTCTATTCCTAAAGGACAGAATGAAGCAGCCGTCGCATTAGGGATGGGGCCAGCTCGTAAGTTTTATCGAATAATTTTACCGCAGGTTTGGCGGATTGCTTTACCAGGTTTAGGTAATTTATTTTTAGTATTGCTAAAAGATACAGCATTGGTGTCTATCGTTGGTCTAGAAGACATTATGCGTAAGGCTAATATTGCAGTGAGCAGCACTAAGCAGGCTTTTTTGTTCTATCTAGTGGCTGCTTTTATGTATCTGGCATTGACCGTGGTTTCTATGGTTGTGGTTTCTTATTTGGAAAAGCGCGCACGTCGTGGCTTAACAAGAGGGTAGACGATGGATTTCTCAGTAATTGTAGAATACTTCCCTCGTTTATTAGAAGGGGCTTGGGTTAGCTTACAATTGGTTATCTTGTCGATTGTACTAGGCGGAGCTTTAGCATTACCGGTAGCGTTAGCACGCATTTCTCCTGTGCTATGGATACGCGCGGTACCATTTGCTTATATCTTCTTTTTTCGCGGTACGCCGTTGTTGGTACAGATTTTCTTAGTTTATTATGGCGCGTCACAATTTGATGCCGTTCGCGATAGTTTTCTATGGCCAATTTTGCGAGAGCCATTTTGGTGCGCAATTATTGCCTTTACCTTAAATACTTCTGCTTACACTGCGGAGATATTTCGTGGTGCTATTCAGGCGATTCCACAGGGTGAGGTGGAAGCGTGTAAAGTGGTTGGTATGAGCAAAGTACAAATGTACCGTCGTGTACTTTTACCACGTGCATTTGGCATAGTGTTGCCTGCTTACGGTAATGAAATTATCTTGATGTTAAAAGGCAGTGCCTTGGCCAGTACCATCACGATTCTGGATCTGACCGGTATGGCGCGAACCATTATTGCTAGAACGTATACGCCAATGGAAATATTTCTAGCAGCGGGGGTTATTTATCTAGCGATTAGCATTGTTATTATTGCTATTTTCCGTCAGATAGAAAAACGTCAAAATCGCTATTTGGGAACAGTATCTATTAAGGTGCCAGATAAAGGTTAATCCACTACGTGGACGGATCAGTATCAAAATGGTGGTGTGAGCTGTTTTACCAAACGCCACCATAAAAAAAGAGGCTCAGCCTCTTTTTTTATGGTGATTTGCATTGTGCTTTTTTGTTCAGACAATACTTTTAGGGCTAAACAGCGAGACGCTTAGATCGCATCGGCACCTGTTTCACCGGTACGGATGCGGATAATTTGTTCGAGATCGGTAACAAAGATCTTACCATCGCCAATTTTTCCTGAGTTTGCGCTGTGTTGGATTGCTTCAATAGCACGTTCCATTTGATCAAGATCAACAGCAAGTTCGAGTTTCACTTTTGGAAGAAAGTCGACAACATACTCTGCACCTCGGTATAGCTCAGTGTGACCGCGTTGGCGACCAAACCCTTTTACTTCAGTGACGGTAATACCACTAATACCTATTTCAGATAACGCTTCGCGTACTTCATCTAATTTAAAAGGCTTAATAATGGCGGTGATTAACTTCATTGTTTTTTCTCCATACAAGTAAATATGCATTGTTTAAGTAAAAGTAACACTCTCGTGTAAAACTGGCTACTGACGAATTCGTTATGGTCTATATTAGTTGTCCCACTGATGGATCGTTGAGGTGTAATATGCAAAATAATGACTCTTTTCTTGTCTTCAAGTCTGAAATAGAAGGATTTATGGCACGCTTAATCCAGAGTTTGCAGAAAGTGGCCAAGATGCATTTTATTAGAACCTCAGTGCCGCAGAATTTAATGAGTTTCTCTGTTCAAAACAGCAGCATGAATCTTCAGCTTAGATTTGTTGTGATCGGCCAAGGAAAGGACATGACACTAGGTCGATTGTCTTGGTTAGACCAAAGAGGCTATGACCATGTTTGTTGTTATGTAAATGATGGCTTTAAATGTATGAAACGTACAGAAAATGGTGTTTGGCGTGAGCAAAATAAACGCGTAGACGAAGCCTGTACGCATCGTTTATTAGCTATCAAAGCCGCTTAACGCAAGATCGTAGAATAAAAAAGGCGCCTGCTTTAATCACTATTAAAGCAGGCGCCTTTTTCTGTGCTAGCAAAATCACATCGTCAAATTGACGTTATGAATCCAAGTCATTTAATGAGTCTAGGTCATCGAATTTTTGTTCGTGGTATTTTACGCTAAGTTCGTGAACTGCATCGATCATGTATTTAGGTTGATCAGGGTCTACAAATTGATGAATACCATGGCCCAGATTGAAGACATGCCCGGTGCCATGACCAAACCCTTCTAATACCGTTGCTACTTCTCTTTCGATAATGGCTTTATCCGCATAAAGCACACATGGGTCCATGTTGCCTTGAAGTGCGACCTTATCGCCAATACGTGCACGAGCTTCAGCTATGTCGGTAGTCCAGTCTAGGCCGATAGCATCAGGCCCAGTAGCGGCAATGTTTTCTAGCCATTGTCCGCCGTTCTTGGTGAATACAATGACTGGGATTTGTTGACCTTCATGATTACGGATTAGACCATCCATAATTTGTTTCATATACATCAGTGAAAATTGTTGGTACATAGGGCCGCTTAGTACGCCACCCCAAGTGTCAAAAATTTGAACCGCTTGAGCGCCAGCAAGAATCTGGCCGTTAAGATAGGCCGTAACAGATTGAGCAAGCTTATCTAATAATGCGTGAAGGACTTCTGGAGACTGGTACATCATCGCTTTGATATGGCGGAAATCTTTACTTGAACCGCCTTCAATCATATAGGTTGCGAGAGTCCATGGGCTACCAGAGAAGCCAATTAACGGTACGCGACCATTTAGGGCATGACGAATTGTCGTGACGGCTTTCATCACGTAATCTAAATCGTTAGCCGTGGTGATAGGCAGGGCGTCAACGTCTGCTTTTGAACGAATGGTATGCTTGAATTTTGGGCCTTCACCGGTTTCAAAGTACAGACCTAAGCCCATAGCATCAGGAATGGTTAGAATGTCTGAAAACAGGATGGCAGCATCTAGCTCATAACGTTCAAGTGGCTGAAGTGTTACTTCGCAGGCGAAAGCATCATTTTTACATAGGCTCAAAAAATCGCCAGCGTGTGCACGACTTGCTCGATACTCTGGTAAATAGCGACCTGCTTGACGCATCATCCATACTGGCGTTACATCAACAGGCTGCTTGAGTAGGGCACGCAAGAAGCGATCATTTTTGAGCTCAGGAAACATTCAGACTCTCCGATTAGTTCTTTGGTGAGGGTATTTTACCTAACTTGCTTAGTAAAAGTAGATTCAATAAATACAATTTATGGGAAGTTATATAAAAAAGACTGAGAAGTTGATTTATCTCATACTTTCTTGCGATGGTCTAACGTCCGATTAGTCTCCTACATAGCTCCGTAAACTGTCAATTTGTACGCGACTGGCTGCATTGTCAATATCGCCGGAAGCGTGTAAGTCTTTGAGCACCTTGGGAAAGGCGGCTTTGGCTTGTTTTACTGTCATCCCAGGTCTGAGGTGAGGCGAATAAAGCGCCTTTAGTAAAATATAATCTAATGGGCTTAAATAAGTATCGATACTGACGTCATTAAACACAGAAGGAAATACATCGTTTGAATCGTTAGGTAAGCCCAGTGTTTGGGTGATTTCTTCAACGACGCAATCAAGCAAACGTGCTTTTTCTCTTGCGAAATCTACAGGAATGATAATAACCGCCCGAGTTATTTCGGAGCGCTTATTGATACGAAAGTTACCCAAACAAACGGCTTCATTTAGCGCTTTACGGATTTTCTCTGGATCACCAATATAGGTTCGAACCTTATCTTCTATGGTGTTATAAGAGGTAAATATTATTAAAATCCCAGCGTCTTTTGCGTAGGGTGTAAAGCTGATAGGCATGCCTGAAATATGGGCAAGATGCTGCATCTGTATGGTGAGTAGGTTGCGTTGAAGTTGAGCATCGCCCATATCGCTTTTGAAAAATACCTTAATGGGCTTTTCCCAGCGAATGAGTTTGGGGTGTTTGGACTCTTTATACTCGCGCTCCAGTGCTATTTTGATAAAACTCTGTTGTATATAAGCGTCTGTCTGCCAACGTTCTTGAGCAACCGCTTTGCCGGATAAAAGCAAAGCGACAAGCATAATATTAGGCAGGATCGCTTGGCAGCGGTTGAGTAAGTTTGTTTGCATAGTGTCGTAAGGCATCCAAAGAGTCTGGTGTGAAAAGCAAATTGTCAGGGTTCTCTAGTATGTTATTTATACTCATTTCGTGGATAGATGCCACTTCTTTAGCTTGAAGTTTGAGTTCACCATCACGCTTTTCATCATAGCAACAGGTATAAATTTTCCCCCAAATTCTAAAGCTTTCTCCTTCAGTAAAAAAAATCCCTTGAGAAGTAAGTGGCAAGTCTATGCCGAGCTCTTCTTCCAGTTCTCGGTGAGCAGATTCAATATAAGATTCACCACTATCGACAACCCCCCCGGTCGAGACGCCATAGTAACCGGGGCAAAAAGCCTTGTTGTCAGTACGTTTTTGGACGATTAAATGACCACTTTTGTTAAATACTAAGATGTAGGTGACTCGGTGATAATCTTCTCCAAATTTCATCAAGCGGCGAGGAATTTCTCCAATGACAGTATTGTGTTTATCCACTAAAGTGATGATTTCGTCGGTGGTGGGCATAAGGGTCTCGGAATGTAAAAGGGTGCGTCAGACAAAGGGTATCGGCATTTTTAATGAAAGAAAAGGATTGCTGCTCGAGTCTGCTGTCTAAAAGTCGACCTTAACTTTTCTTTCAGGCCTTTTGGGTATCTGAGAAAGGGATACTAACGAGTAAAAAAGGTATGATAGAGCAGCCTAATTTTTTTTATTTAGATATTCAAGACTCTTCAATAAGCCGTTTTAATGGAAACTATGATGATCCCTGATAATGATTTTCTTGCCCTGACTCTAAAAAATCCTACTGCCCTTGCTCCTTTTGAGGTGGCTTTTTCCAGCGGCGTTGGTTTTATTGAGGAAACAGGTGTTTTAAGATTGGAGCCTAAGCAAAAGTCCGACATTAATCTCGTATTATCCGTGGGCATTCATGGCAACGAAACAGGCCCTATTGAGCTGGTTAATCAATTGGTGAAAGCCATTTTGGAAGATCGTCTTGTTTTGAATGTTCGTCTTTTAATGATTATTGGCAACCCTGTTTCAGCCAACATTGCTGAGCGTTTCTGTGATGTGAACTTAAATCGATTGTTTAGCGGAGCATGGCGCAACCATGAGGGTATTGAAGTACCCAGAGCTCAGCGATTAGAGCAAGCGGTAACGAGTTTTTTCAATGACAGCCCTAAAGAAAGCCAGCGTCTTCATTATGATCTGCATACCGCTATTCGCGGCTCTGAGTACGAAAAATTTGTCGTATATCCTTTTATTGGTGACGCGGCATACGATAAAGAGCAGTTGGCGTTTTTGGCAGCATCAGGCATTGATGCGGTGTTGTTATCGCACCAGCCTACGACCACATTTTCGTATTACTCCTCAGCCATACATGGTGCTCATGGGTTCACGGTTGAACTAGGCAAAGTATATCCTTTTGGTGAAAACGATTTGTCTCGTTTTGATGAGATTAAACGCACTCTGACATCACTTATCAGTAATGGTTTTTTTCAATCAGACGTGGTTCAGTTAGACAATCACCCAATGAAATTGTTTGTCGTACAGGACGCCCTGTTGAAAGACCATGAAGATTATCAACTGACTATTTCTGACGACGTTAAAAACTTTACCGAGTTTGAGCAAGGTTATGAATTAGCGCATTCTTCTAAAAGTCAGTATTTGGTTAAAGCGACGGGTGATGCGATCATTTTCCCTAATGCCAATGTGCCGATTGGCCAGCGTGCCGGTTTGGTAGTGCGCCCAATTACCTTAAATTCTTTGCAACTTAAGTAGCGTGAGTGGGTTTAATCTTTAAATAACTTTGTTAAACCTACTTGAAACTAGCTCGGTAATTTTGTAATGTTACGTTATAACATTTATTTAAGAGTGATTTAACAACAATGAATAAGCTTCTGGTTGCCTTGAGTGTGTCTGTATTGTCTCCGGTTTTGTTTGCTAAACCTACGATAGTTACCAGTATTAAACCGGTATCTATGGTGGTTGCTGCTATTGCTGGTGATCGTGCCAATATAGAGCAAATTGTTTCTAGTACTGCTTCTCCCCATGACTTTGCGTTACGTCCTTCTGACCTTAGAAAAATCAACCAAGCTGATACTGTCGTTTGGGTGGGTGAATCTTTGGAACGTTTCTTAGAGAAACCATTAGAAAATGCGGGGAAAGAAAAATCGTCGATTGAATGGTTGGCGTTAAAAGGCATGACCTTACAAGAATTTGATAAAGGTCATGAAGAAGAACATCACGAAGAGCACGTAGGTCATGATGAACATGCAGACCATGATGATCATGCAGATCACGAAGAGCATCATGACGGAGATATGGACCATGATGAACATGCCAGTCACGAAGAAGGGCATCATCATGAAGGCGTCAATCCTCATGTTTGGTTATCACCAAACAATGCCAAAGTTCTTGCTGAAGCAGTAACAAAACGATTAGTCGCTCTAGACTCAGCAAACGCTAGCTATTATCAACAAAACCTCGTTACCTTTGAAAAAGGGTTAGCGAAAAAAGATGCAGAAATTAAAGCCTCTTTAGCGTCTGTTAAAAATGTACCTTATATCGTATTCCATGATGGTTACGGCTACTTTGAGCAGCACTATGGCTTAGACCATGTTGGGGAAGTCACAGTGAGCCCAGAGCGTAAACCTGGCGCGAAAAAAGTGGCCGAACTGCGTGACATGATCAATGAGCACAAGGTGCAATGTGTTTTTAGTGAGCCGCAATTTAGTCCTGCTATCGTCAAAACATTGTTAGAAGGCACTAAGGTTAAATCGGTTCCTTTAGACCCATTAGGAACAGACATAGTGATGAATCGTGGTGCTTATCTGGCCTTTTTGACAGAAATTAGCGGCCAGTTCATGAGCTGTCTTCGTTAAGCGGTTACGACATCATAACGCAACCTTAATACACCAATAGCGTAATCATGCGCTAAGTCACCACAGAGTGAGCGGGAAAGTTCGCTCTGTGGTAGGCGACCTGCTTCGACCTCTGTATAATCATTTAACTTAATTATTCAGAGATGTCTTATGAGCGATCCATCTTCTACTAGTCCATCTTTTATCAAAGCTTCTTTAGAGCCTAAAAGTATTCACTCTGATACCCTTATCGAGAGTGCTCATCGGACCTTATCAATACAAGCTCAAGCCCTAGCCAGCCTAGCGAATCAAGTGACGGAAGAGTTTGCTAAAGCCGTTCGCATGATCTTGTCTAGTAAAGGTCGAACGGTCATTTGTGGAATGGGTAAGTCTGGTTTAATCGGCAAGAAGATCGCCGCCACCTTAGCTTCTACAGGCACTCCAAGTTTTTTTCTTCATCCCGGCGAAGCGTTTCATGGCGACCTTGGCATGATTCAACCACAAGACACCTTGGTATTAATTAGCTATTCAGGTGAAACCGAAGAGTTGATGCGTTTATTGCCATCATTAAAAAGCTTCGGTAATCCCAGTATTGCGATTGTAGGAAATACCCATTCTACCTTAGCGAAGCATTGTGATTGTGTCTTAGATATTTCCATCGACCGTGAAGTTTGTCCCAATAATTTAGCACCTACCACTTCAACCACAATGACCACCGCCATGGGCGATGCGTTGGCAGTTGCGTTAATGGAATGCCGAGATTTTCAGCCACAAGATTTTGCGCGTTTTCACCCCGGTGGCAGCTTAGGTCGTAAGTTACTGACCCGAGTTAAAGATCTTATGCACAGTGATAATCTACCTGTGTGTGAACCTGATACTACGTTAAAAGAGGCGATTTCAGTAATGACCCATGGTCGTATGGGGGTGGTGTTGATACAGGAACAAGGTCATCTTCTGGGTATTTTTACCGATGGCGATTTACGCCGCGCCATGCTCAAAGACAGTGCGGGTATGATTGATAAAAAAATGTCTGAATTGATGACGCCACACCCCAAAACGATCAATGAAAACATCATGATCGTACAAGCAGAAGAGCAAATGTTGCGTGATAAAATCACCTTGCTGGTGGTCACGAACGACGAAAATGCTCTGACCGGTATTCTAGAAATTTACGATCGATAAAAGCTATTTTATTTGTTGCTCCCGTTTAAAGAGGAGCGCATGAACCAAACTATAAACTGGAGCGACTAATGTCACACGGAAATAAAATTATTAAAATTGGCGCGAATATCGAAGTCGCAAACCACCTTCCTTTTGTACTTTTTAGTGGTGTGAACGTATTAGAGTCCCGTGACTTGGCAATGAAAGTGGCGGAAGAGCACGTTAAAGTGACCGGCGCATTGGGCATTCCTTATGTGTTTAAAGGCTCTTTTGATAAAGCGAATCGCTCTTCTATCAACTCTTTTCGTGGCCCAGGCCTAGAAGAAGGGTTGAAGATCCTACAAGAAATTAAAGACACCTTTGGTGTGCCAGTGATTACCGATGTTCATGAAGAACACCAGTGTGCTGCTGTTGCAGAAGTAGCTGACGTAATCCAATTACCCGCCTTTCTTTCTCGTCAAACTGATCTTGTAGTAGCGATGGCCAAAACGGGTGCGGTTATTAACATCAAGAAAGCACAATTTCTAGCGCCGCACGAAATGAAACATATTTTGACCAAGTGTGAAGAAGCCGGTAACAGCAATCTTATGCTGTGTGAGCGTGGCACCATGATGGGTTACAACAACTTGGTGGTGGACATGTTGGGCTTTGGCGAAATGAAGAAATTCGAATACCCAGTGATGTTTGACGTAACGCATTCTTTGCAGCGCCCCGGTGGCCGTTCTGATTCGGCCGATGGTCGTCGTGCGCAAGTGACTGAATTGGCACGAGCGGGCATGTCTCTTGGTTTATCCAGTTTATTCTTAGAAACGCATCCTGATCCTGATAACGCAAAATGCGATGGTCCATGTGCCTTGCCATTAGGCAAATTGGCGCCGTTCTTAAAGCAAATGAAACAGCTTGATGAATTGGTTAAAACATTTGAAACGCTAGATACGAGCGCCTAACCAATGGATGTGGATTTTCTTGCGTCTTACCCATCGTTATTAGAAGCAAAAGCCCTTAAAGAAAAGCTATCAGCCTTGAAGCTAGTTGTGTTTGATGTGGATGGCGTTTTAACGGATGGTGGTCTGCTTTACTCCGCTCAAGGGGAAGAAGTTAAGCGTTTTAATGTCAAAGACGGGGTAGCGATGAAGTTGCTACCCAAGTGGGGCGTTACCGTGGCGGTGATTACCGCCAAAGATTCTGCACCTTTGCGCAAACGCATGGAAGATTTGGGGGTAGAGCATTTTTATCCGGGTTGTCATGATAAAGCCGCCGCCTTTGATGAGCTGGTTGAAACGCTTCAATTAACTCCAGAGCAAAGCGCGTATGTGGGTGATGATGTGATAGACCTGCAAGTGATGCCCAAAGTTGGGGTGTCTTTTTGTCCAAGCGATGCCCATGTTTTAGTACAGCGTCATTGTCACTTTATATTGAATAAAGCCGCAGGGCAGGGCGTTGCTCGTGAAGTTGCCGATGTGATTTTAGCCTTCCGTATGGCATTAGAAGACGCTTATGCACTGGCACAAAAACCGGAGTTCGAGAAAAAATGAGTGTATCCTTGCCTGATTTCCACATCGTTATTCCTGCTCGCTATGCGTCTCAGCGTTTTCCGCAGAAGCTCATGGCAGATTTAGGTGGTAAGCCTGTTTTGCAGTGGGTTTATGAGCTGGCGTTAAAAGCCGGTGCAAAATCTGTCACTGTCGCGACCGATCATGAGGTAATTGCACAAGCCGCAAAAACCTTTGGCGCGCCCGTCGTAATGACCCGTGATGACCATGAAAATGGCACTGAGCGTCTAGCGGAAGTCGCGTCTACTATGGGTTGGCAGCAAGATGAAATCATCGTGAATGTACAAGGTGATGAGCCGTTTCTGCCAGTTGCCCTTATCCATGCGACTGTCAAAGCATTGGCCGATGACGCTGACTCTGAAATGGCGACCATTGCTTGTTTGATTGATGACGTAGAGGAATTGTTTAATCCTAACGTCGTCAAAGTGGTGTGTGATGAAAAGCAGCGAGCGCTGTATTTCAGTCGCGCGGCAATACCATGGGATCGCACTGGTTTCATGGACAAAACGCAACCGCAGTCGCTTCCTGCTGACTTCCCAGCGCTACGCCATATTGGCTTGTATGTTTACCGTGCGAGTCTGTTGGCAAAATACGCCACCTTGCCAATGTCGCCATTGGAAAAGTGGGAAAAGCTAGAGCAGCTTAGGTTTCTACACCAAGGCATTAACGTTCAGGTTGCGAAAGCAGATGGATTGCCGCCGCACGGTGTGGATACAGAAGAAGATCTAGAGGCATTGCGTCGCCTGCTTTGATTCTTGCTTAACATTCGTTAATGTAATGACTTAAAAGCCGTTTAACGTACCCGTTACACGGTTTTTTTGTGGAAAATTATCACTGTCAGTTTTTAGTCAGTTGATGTTCGTCTTTTCTTCTATATTATGAATTGAAGGTGATCTACTTTACCTCTTTTGTACACTCCCTAAAGGAAGAAAGGCGTGGTTGAAAACATGAAGAAGTCTCTTACTTTGACAGCAATGTGCCTGCTGAGCGGTGCAGCCATGGCTGCCATGCCAGTGTATTTACCGGTTGGTTCCAGTTACACGTTAAGTGGCGTAGTGAATCCTCGGGCCTTATCCACATCGCTTTCTAACCCAGCAGCACCCTATGTTATGGCCAGCACATCGGCGGGTAAAAGCTGGCGAGCGGGATTTTTAGGGCCTATTGGTCTGTCTTACGAAGTGGGTAAAGTGAGTCATTTTACCGACCGAGTGGATGATTTAGAAAATATCCTCGATCGCACTAATTATTCGTCAACGGCAGAGGCGAACGCAGCAATAGCCGATGCTAATTCTATTATTAGTGATATTGCCGATAGTGCTTATGTAAAGCTGTCTGGCAGTGCTCAAGTGCCTTTTATGCCTTTCATTTATAAAACCCGGACGCGCGGGGCGTTTATACTGGATGCCAGTGGCTCTTTTGTTGGTAAGGCAAATATCTTATCAGACGACATTACTCCCACAGCATCAGGTGCAGATTATAAGCTGAGTTCAAATACCTCTTTGTATGTGAAAGCCGCCACAGACATTCGTGTTGGTCTTGGTTACAGTCAATTAATGCTAAGAACACCGGTTGGCGAATTGGTCGGCGGTGTGAAAGCTAACTTTCATAGAATCTCGTTAGGTCGCTCTTTAGCGGTATTAACAGACGAAAATGACGATGCGAGCGATGTCTTTATGGATTCGTTAACCGACGGAAAAACGGCCTCGTCGGGCGTGGGCATTGATCTGGGGGCGATTTGGGTAAGCAATCATTACCAGCTTGGTGCGACCCTTGCCAATATAAACCAGCCCACGTTTGATTTTGGTGATTTGGGCGATTGCTCTGGATTATCGGGTTCTTCGCTCAGCAGTTGTAATGCAGCCAATGCGTTGGCTGGTGATGGCAAATTATCGCTTTCAGACACCTATAAAATGGACGCGCAAGGTACCATTGATGGGGCGATTACTTCACGAAATAGGCAATGGATCTTATCTGCATCCTACGATATCAATGGCGTAAAAGACCCAGTAGGCGATGATTACCAATGGGGCGTCGTTTCACTGGCGTACTTTAGTGATTCGGTATTTGCACCAGGCTTAAGAGTTGGTTATCGCGAGAACTTTGCTGGTACGCAACTGAGTTATGTGACCGCAGGTTTGACCTTGTTTCGTCGCCTTAACGTCGATGTCGCTTATGGTTTGCAAAAAATAGAAGGTGGTAGTGTGCTGCCAAGAAGCATGGCTCTTTCTATTGGTTATGATATGGCGTTTTAATCCATGCACTGGTTGAGACTTCAGCGCTAGCTGCGTGGCGCATAAAAAAGACCGATAAGATTGCCTCACATCGGTCTTTTTGTATTTGATCTTGTTTGTTGTCACCGCTAGGCGCTAAGTATTGGGCGCTAGGGATTAAGTTGAATCAAAGAGGAGGGCGTGAGTATGATATCAAGAGGCACATCCCAGCTTTCCACTGGCAGTTTAGCCACCTCTTGGCAATCATGAGCCAATCCGATTAAAACAGGAGTGGAGTGGGCTTGTTTATGCTCAAAGGTGCGATCATAAAAACCACCGCCCATGCCTAAACGACCGCCTTCAACATCAAAGCCGACCAAAGGCAAAAATACCGCGTCGAGTTCTAATCCATCAATAGGGTCTGAATCAATGGGTTCTTTAATACCAAAGCGATTTTCAGTCCATGCAGAATCGGCGGTATAGCGTGCAAATTTTAGTGCGTTGTCATCGAGAACCGGCAAATAGACGGCGATATTGTGTTGCCAAAAATACTGGCATAAGGAATCTGGAGAAATTTCACCATCGTTGCTCAGGTAAAGTGCAATACGAGTACCTTGAGAAAGAGTGTCAGATAAAGGGCTAGTAACGAATTGAGCAATAAGTTGCTCAGCAGCAAGCGCTTGTGCTTCGTTGGACAAGTGTCGTCTGGCTTGACGCAGTTGACGTCTGAGTATTTCTCTAGAATTAGAAGGTGAAGGCATAAAAGAGTTTCCCAAGTTGCCGTTTCGACTATTGGCCTTGAACCCAGTGGTTCAAGGTGGAGGGATCTGAAGTTTTTTAGGCTTTCCGACGCACGGACATGCACACCAAACTCACAGTCTCCTTCCGGGGTATTACTCATAGGCTCAAGGGCGTTAAGCCGCCTCGAACAACCCAGGAAACAAGGGAAGTATAAAGTAACTTCTAGTAGAAATCACCCATACACTCCTTATGTTTTCTGAGCTATATGAAGAATATTCGTGTTGTCTAGCTTGCAATGCAAAAAATAGGTTAAAGAATAATCCGCGTGGATTACTCTTTAACCAGCTTTTGTTTTATGCGTTAAAGCCGAATCCAACTGTGAAGTCAGTTCTCGCAGTTGTTGCTCGTTTGAACGGGCGTGTTTTTGCCCTGAAAGCATATCGTGAGTAATATTCAATGCAGCTAATACGGCAATCTTTTCTAAACCGATGATTTTTCCACCGGCTTTGATTCCGCGCATTTGATTGTTTAGATACTCAGCGGCTTCTTTCAAATCTGCTTCATGCCCTTTAGGGCAATTTATCTTAAATGTTTGTCCCAATATATTCACTGAAACGCTTGGCTTGTCCATATAGACTCCAGTCGATAGCAAGGCCCACAAAAAAATGGTCTGTTTTTCCATCATTAGGTAGCAAATGGCATTTTATGCTGCGGGTAAATTCGTTACAATTCTAGATTCACTTTATCCACACTGTTTATAGCAAATTGACGCCAATATGGAAATCAACCCGATACTTTCTAAGATAAAAGACCTGTCTGAACGTGCTTTAACCCTCCGGGGGTATCTTTGACTACGAGTCAAAGAAAGAGCGCCTAGAAGAAGTTAACCGAGAACTTGAAGATCCAGATGTTTGGAATGACCCAGACTATGCTCAAAAACTAGGTAAAGAACGCGCTTCTTTAGAAGCCGTGGTCGATACGTTAGAGAGTATGGAAAGCGGTCTAGTAGATTCCAAAGATTTATTGGACCTTGCTGTTGAAGACGACGATGAAGAATCCGTAGACGCGGTTAGGCTTGAATTGTCCGACCTTGAAGAACTACTGGCCAAACTTGAATTTCGCCGTATGTTTTCCAAGGAGATGGATGCCAGTAGCGCCTTCCTTGATATTCAATCTGGCTCTGGTGGTACCGAAGCTCAGGATTGGGCGAACATTCTATTGCGCATGTATTTGCGTTGGGGTGAAGACAAAGGCTTTAAAGTCGAGTTGATGGAAGTCTCCGCTGGCGATGTAGCAGGCATCAAATCGGCAACGATTCGTTTTGAAGGCGAGTACGCCTTTGGCTGGTTACGTACTGAAACAGGCGTTCATCGCTTGGTTCGTAAATCACCATTTGACTCTGGTAATCGTCGACATACCTCATTTGCCTCTGTGTTCGTTTCTCCAGAAGTAGACGACAACGTAGACATCGAGATTAATCCGGCGGATATCCGTACTGATACCTACCGTTCATCCGGTGCTGGTGGTCAGCACGTAAACACCACGGACTCGGCTGTTCGTATCACGCATATTCCAACGAACATCGTTGTACAGTGTCAGAATCAGCGCTCGCAGCACGCTAACCGTGATTTCGCCATGAAGCAACTTCGTGCCAAATTGTACGAATTTGAAATGATGAAACGCAACGAAGCAGCGCAAGCGGTAGAAGACAGTAAGTCTGACATTGGTTGGGGCAGCCAGATTCGCTCCTACGTGCTAGACGCGTCACGCATTAAAGATTTGCGTACCGGTGTGGAATCATCAAACACAGGCGCGGTGTTGGATGGCAATCTAGATCAATTTATCGTCGCAAGCTTAAAACAAGGCCTGTAAAGCGCCAGAACCCATTTTAAAGAGTAGACAGCAAATCATGGCTAACGAAGCAAACAGCACAGAATCCACAGCACAATCCGAAGACAACCGTTTGGTCGCAGAACGTCGCGGCAAATT
Source organism: Marinomonas sp. TI.3.20 (assembly GCF_038155025.1). Lineage (NCBI taxonomy): Bacteria > Pseudomonadati > Pseudomonadota > Gammaproteobacteria > Oceanospirillales > Oceanospirillaceae > Marinomonas > Marinomonas sp. TI.3.20. The sequence goes on from NZ_JBAKAS010000017.1 coordinate 69,666, forward strand.
GGCTGCTATCCGTGAACAGCGTAATGCCTTCCCTAATGCGTTCCGTCGCAATGCGTACGCGGCAGACTTGCAAGCAGAATTTGGCGAGATTGAAAAGCCAGCATTAGAAGAAAAGAATCACGTGGTTAGCATCGCTGGTCGTATCGTGCGTAATCGTGGCGCTTTCATGTTGCTACAAGACATGTCAGGTCAGATTCAAGCCTACATCAACCGCAAAGTGTTGAGCCCTGAATTGCTTGCGGAACAGAAAACATGGGATTTGGGCGATATCATTGGTATCTCAGGCCCAGTTCATAAATCTGGTAAAGGCGATTTGTACATCGACATGCACGAAGCGCAATTGCTAACCAAATCATTGCGCCCATTGCCAGATAAGCACCATGGTTTGTCTGACATGGAAATGCGCTATCGCCAGCGTTATGTTGACTTGATCGTGAACGATGACTCTCGTGCTACGTTCCAAATGCGTTCAAAAATCATCTCTACGATTCGTCGCTTCCTAGAAGATCGTCGTTTCATGGAAGTAGAAACGCCAATGCTACAAACCATTCCTGGTGGTGCGACGGCGCGTCCTTTCATTACGCATCACAATGCCATGGACATGAGCATGTACTTGCGCATCGCTCCTGAGCTTTACTTGAAGCGTTTGGTCGTGGGTGGCTTTGAGCGTGTGTTCGAGATCAACCGTAACTTCCGTAACGAAGGGACTTCCACTCGTCACAACCCAGAATTCACCATGATCGAATTCTACCAAGCGTACGCCGACTACAAAGATCTTATGGATCTAACAGAAGACATGTTGCGTACCGTGGCTGAAAAAGTGTTGAACACTACTAAAGTGACCTACCAAGGGTCTGAATACGACTTCGGCGCGCCGTTTGTTCGCATGACCATGCTTGAGTCTATCCTGCACTACAACCCAACGTTGACCGCAGACGACCTAAGCACATTAGAAAAAGCCACTGCCGTAGCGAAAGCGCTTAAAATTGACGTTAAACCGATTTGGGGTCTTGGTAAACTATGGACGGAAATCTTTGAAGAAACCGCTGAACACAAATTGGATCAGCCGACTTTCATCACAGAATACCCTGCGGAAGTATCACCACTTGCACGTCGTAACGACGACAACGACTTCATTACAGACCGTTTTGAATTCTTCGTAGGTGGCCGTGAAATCGCCAACGGCTTCTCGGAGCTTAATGACCCAGAAGACCAAGCTGAACGCTTCAAACGCCAAGTAGCAGAGAAAGACGCGGGTGATGATGAAGCCATGCATTACGATGCAGACTACATCAACGCCCTAGAATACGGCCTACCACCAACCGCTGGTGAAGGTATCGGTATCGACCGCTTGGTGATGTTGTTCACCGATGCGCCATCTATCCGTGACGTATTGTTGTTCCCTCATATGAAGCCTCAGGACTGATCCTAGGCCGGACAGTGACTGACGAATCGTAATGTATTTATAAGGCCTCAATTGAGGCCTTATTTTATGGATACCCAGCAGCAAATACCACAGCGTAAAGGGTCTGACCCCTTTAACAAATGGAGAGTAGAATGAGTCGTTTTTGGACAGATAAAATAGCTTCTCTTGACCCTTATGTGCCAGGCGAACAACCGCAAGACAAAAAGTACATCAAGCTAAATACCAACGAAAGCCCTTACGCGCCATCTCCTAAAGCCTTAGCTGCCATGCAAGAGCAAGTAAGTGAACGTTTACGTCTTTATCCTGATCCAAACTGTGTGACACTAAAAACAGCATTGGCTAAAAGTTACCAACTAAACACAGACCAAGTGTTTGTCGGCAACGGTTCAGATGAAGTACTGGCCTTGGCTTTTATGGGCTATTTTGCGGGCGGCAAACCGTTAGCCTTTGCTGATATCACCTACAGCTTTTATAAAGTGTACGCGGGTTTATACAGCATCGAACCTAAGCTGATTCCACTGGATGACGACTTCAATATCGTACCAGCAGATTACCAAAACCTAGACGTTGCGGGTGTCGTTGTGACTAACCCGAATGCACCTACAGGTAAAGCTTTGCCGCTATCGGATATTGAAGCGATTCTAAATGCCAACCCAGATGTGGTTGTGCTGGTGGATGAAGCCTACGTCGACTTCGGCGCACAAAGTGCGGTGACCTTGGTCAACCAATACCCGAACTTATTGGTGGTACAGACGTTATCGAAATCCCGCGCCTTGGCCGGAATTCGAGTGGGCTATGCATTGGGGCACCCAGACTTGATCGAAGGGCTAGAGCGTTTGAAGAACTCCTTCAACTCCTACCCAATCGACCGTATTGCTTTAGCAGGCGCAACCGCAGCGGTAGAAGACGAAACCTACCTAAAAGAAATCTGCGACAAAACCATCGCCACTCGCGAGCAGTCTGTGAAAGAGCTAGAAGCGCTTGGCTTTAGTGTCTTGCCATCGGCGACCAACTTCGTCTTCGCAACACACCCAGAGAAAAACGCCGAAGCCATCTACCTTGCACTCAAAGAACAAGGCATCCTCGTTCGCTTCTTTGGTAGCAACAAACCACGCATCGGCAACTACCTACGCATCACCATAGGTACAGACGCTGAAATGGCCGCATTGGCCACGGCATTGAAAGCCCTGCTTTCATAAACATTTCAGTAATGAACAAAGACAAACCGCTGGCCTCAGCGGTTTTTTTGTTTCCATTCAAACGCACTGCTGATGGTTAGTTTCTTCTCCTTTTTCAAGGGGAAGACGGAAGATGGGGTTGTGTCTTTGGTTTTAAGGATTCCATTCCAGCGCTTTGTTTTCCTTACTTTCACCTCACCACTCGACCATCACCAGCTCAATCGGCGTTTCTCTTCGGCACTTCTTTACCCCCGCCGCCTACCTCATCGAAAACACCGATTGGCCTTACCTGAAGCATTTCTTTTACAATAATTTACCGCCGCGAAACTGAATGGATACGATGGCTTGTCCCTTCCCCTTTTTTCTTCCAAGGGGAAGGCTAGGATGGGGTGCACTGGAACTAGAACTTGTGGGTTGGAATACCTAAAAAAGAGCAACCAAGAACTGGAGATTGTCTAAAGCCAATCATCGGTTAAAGTCGAAATGATCGGCGACGTTATGAAGCTTCACGTGATTCAAATTTTTGGCAGTCTTTATAGTGATTCAAGGGTCTAACCCCTTTTTGCCCCATAGATCTTATGTAGTCAGAAACACGACTTTGACCACGTCTTTCACCTCACCACTTGGAATAACGTAAATATCACCGTTCGACGTTACTTTTTTAGATAGCCGTTTGATCTTGTTCTAGGCACTTGCCTTGCTTCTCTGATCGCTATCTCAACACAAAAACCGACTCTAATGACCTAAATTACGTCATCAATTCATGATAGAAAAAATCAATAAGTAGAAAGGTTATTTTTAAATCAGCCTATTACTTTTTCATTTAGCCATTTTAAATGACTAAATTTTGACCGTTTATGCTGGCATAAAATAAAAAATCGCCTTAAGATCAATGATTAAGTATTCACAGTACTGAAATAAGAGGCTGGGGATAAAAGTGATAACGCGCACGCTCGTTTAGCCAGTTTTTGGTTTTGTGGGTAGTTTTATAAAACACTGAAAAATCAGTTGGTTATAGGGGCTTTTTGAGGTTTTTTAAAAAGTGCAAACGAGCATGCGCACTATTAAAATGTTGAACTAAGCCGCTTCGCGGAGCGGTTCATTGTTTCCTTTCTAATTTTATTATTCGCTACCAAACTTAGTTCTCCATTCATGGTTGGAGGATTACGTTATGACCCCATTACGCCAAAAAGTCATTGATCAAATGACGCTGCAAGGTTTTTCTATAGCCACTCAAAAATCTTATCTATATCAGCTAAAAGAAGTCGCTAAGTATTTTCATCTTTCCCCAGATGAACTCTGTGATACAGAGATTCAGAGTTATTTGCTTTACCTTATTCGTGATCGCCATTGGTCTTGGTCAAGTTGTCGTCAAGCGTTGCATGCGCTTAATTTTCTCTATCGTCAGGTGTTAAAAAGACCGTTAGGGCATATGGCACTACCTCATCCTAAAAAGACGCAAAAGCTGCCCGATTTATTGTATCCCGATGAAGTGTTAAATCTTATTCAAGAATGTCGTCATGCCAAGGCGCATGCGGCTATTGTCCTTGCCTATTCAACGGGTATGCGAATCAGTGAGATTAATGCGCTAAAAGTGGGAGACTTAGACGGCGAACACAATTGCATCAAAGTAAGGCAAGGAAAAGGCAACCGAGATCGTTATGTTCTGTTTCCAGAAGGATTAAAGAGCGAATTACGTCATTACTGGAAAATGTATAGGCCAACAGATGTGGTGATTTATGGTCTTGATAAACACAGAGCGCTTAATAGCAAGTATTTGCGTTTAGAAGTAAAGGCTGCGGCAATACGAGCAGGTATCACAAAAACGGTGCGCTTCCATAGTTTGCGTCATGCTTTTGCGTGCCATCAATTACTGGCAGGCATGCCATTACCTAGGCTACAAGCTCTGCTTGGGCATAGCCAATTACAAACCACGTTTCGTTATCTTCAATGGGTTGCGATGATGGATTTACGAAGCAAGATCAGTGAAGATCTTTTGCAAGGTCTTCGGAGCCCGTCGTGAACGGTTTAGGGTTAGCGCAGGTTGTTTGCTATTGTCGTGAAAGACAGCAAATCCAAGCGAATCCTCGCCAATGGCAAGTTCTTCACCATATAGAGGATTGTCGAACTCAAAAAATGGGAACGGGTAGTTACCAGTGCAATGGCTGTGGGCATCGCTGGTTTTGGCATCATAGTTGTCGAGACCGTCATTGTCCTCAATGTCAGCGACAAGCCAGTGACGCGTGGGTTGATCGCCAAAAATCTCAATTGGTTCCTGCCCCTTATTTTCATATCGTCTTTACGCTTCCGCATGCTTTAAATGATTGGGTTGGTCGACACGGTCGAACGCTTTATAGTGCGTTGTTTCACTCTGCCTGGCGCGCTCTTAATGGCTTAGCGGATAGGAAATATCATGGTCAGGCAGGGATGACCTGTGTGTTGCATACATGGGGACAGAATTTGTCGCGCCATGTTCATCTGCATTGTTTGGTTCCCGCAGGAGTTTTAACGGATAAGGACTGGAAGCCGATCCATAAAGGGTATTTTTTGCCTGTTAAGCTTCTCTCAAATCGTTTTAGAGGCACGATGGTGAGTCAACTACGTCAAGCGTATGAACAAGGAGCGTTATCGACGATTGAAAAGGAAACACTGGATGGCACGCTGAGCCATTTAATGCGTCATCCATGGGTTGTTTATTGCAAATCCGCTTTAGAATATCGAGAGACCTTAGTCAGCTATTTAGCTCGTTACACTTATCGGGTTGGTTTAAGCAATCATCGTCTTGAATCATGGAAAGACAATCATGTGACCCTGTCCTATTTTGATAACAAAGCCAATAAAGCAAGCCGATTGTCACTGGAACCGGCGGAGCTTATTAGGCGTTTTCTTTTGCATGTCTTGCCCAAAGGATTTATGCGTATTCGTCATTATGGTTATTTATCGAATGCCATAAAAAAGCGTGCTTTAGAAAAGATCAAACGACAGAGTGACGAACGAAAAGAGAAGACGGCCACTGCGCCAACAGGGTGTCGATGTCCAGCGTGTGGTGAATCCACTGTGGTGTATTTGGGAGAGATAAAATATTACCCTCAGTTAGGCTTGAATAGTAGTTAACAGACGCAGGCATAAACACATTGCCTTGAACACGAATCAGGTCATGGAGCCTGAGGGTCGAGTATTGCCTAATGCTCAGGATTCGAGTAAAAGAATGATACTGTCAGAAAAAATAAAGGTAAATCCCGCCTAAAATTTGGGAATATCCCTTAGCAAGGGAGAAAGCGTACTGCGATATTAACAGGGACGTCGCCAATCCTGAAAAAGCAAATCCCCTATAGATAACGCGGCCGTTCAACAGACGGTTATAGCCATGGCTTCGCCACTGTATAACCGCTTAGTAGTTATATGTTTAAGGATGAATCAATGTCTGAAGAAGTAAATAGTATAGATGTATCAATAAGTGCACTTGAAAATTATGTTGTAAAAAATCAAGAATCAGCGAAACGATTACTTTCATATTTAATGGTTTTTAGCGTTTCAATTTTGATGCTCATTTCTATGTTTTATATTTTTCCTTCTGCTTTTTTTAAAGCAACTGAAACAGCGGCAAAAGCTGAGATAACAAAAATCCCAGAAAGTATTATGTTTGGTGTATTTGCAATTTATGTTGTCGTATTTGGTGTTTTAATGGCTGTATATCGTTTTCATCTAAATGAAGTTGCACGTTCAGAACATTACAAAATGGGTTTTATGCGGATTAGAGTTGCAGCTAATAATTTTAGTGATCAAGGTTTTAACTCCGAGGTTAGAGAATCATTAACAAAAGATGCTTTTGTATATAATCCCTCAACTGTTTTTTCGTCTAAAGACAAAAAAATTGATAGTCCGTTGCCCGGTCACCCATCATCAGACTTAACAGCAATTGTTTTAAATAAATTGCTTGATGGTATTGATGTTAAAAAGAAGTAAAAACATATAACAAGTTGCTCAAACGGACAAAAAACAGTTGGCTTTTGCTCGTACCTCGCTAATTATAACCAGCTATTTTATTGCCTCTTAATGAGGCGTTATATGTTTTCAATTAAGGTGTAATCCAAATGTCGAGTGCAGAAACAAAATGCCTTTGTGGTGCTGTTAAAATAACCGCAGAGGAAATCAATCCTAGATTCACAGTATGTCATTGCCAGTCATGTAGAACATGGGGCGGTGCACCATTCTTTGCAGTTAAGTGTGGAACGAAAGTTAAAATTGAAGGTGAGGATAATATAAAAATGTACGAATCTTCGTCTTGGGCATCGCGCGGGTTTTGCACCGAGTGTGGTACTCATCTATTTTATAAATTTAAAGCAACTGGTGAATATAACATGCCAGTTGGTTTGTTTCCAAACTTAAAAGATTTGGAAATGGATATGCAGTATTTTAGTGATATGCGTCCTAGTTATTATTGTTTTTCCAATGAAACAAAAGAAATGACCACAGATGAAATAATGGCTTATTTTGCATCTGAAGTGTAACCAAACATATAACAAGAAAATGAAGTGGGACTAATTACAGCTGGCTGCCTCACTACGTTCGTTATTTTAGCCAGCAATAATTAGCCCCTTATTTGGGCGTTATGTTTACAGGAGAGTATGGTGCCACATTGTGTAATTGAGCATTCATCAAATATTGATGGAAATTCTTTAACTTCTCGAGTTTTTTCAGGAGCTATGGATTCTAAATTGTTTGAAGAGAATGGAAGCGATATAAAAGTTAGGGCAATTTCATTCTCAAACTATCAAACAGGTAATGATAAAGCTTCATTCGTACACGTTGCTTTAAAATTACTTTCCGGTCGTAATTCGGAACAAAAATTAAATTTTTCTACACTTTTTTTAGAGCATCTTAAAACACTAGGTTTATCTGGTTGCTCTATAACTGTAGAGGTCATCGATATTGATCGAAATAGTTATTCAAAAGTCTTAATGTAAACATAACAAGAAATTAAACAAGGATAAAAAACAGTTGGCTTTTGCTCCTTCGTCGCTTATTTTAGCCAACTATTTTTTGCCTGTTAATTAGGCGTTAGCTGTTCGTCAACATGGAGAGTATCGTGCAAATCATTAATGCTAAAATCGAATCTTATCAAAAGTTCTTAAATGAAAAATCGAGACCACCTAGCAAAGGTGGAAACACAAACGCCTTACACTCTCATGTGCTTTATATTGATGGTGAAAAATATAGTTTTCTGGCTTTAGGTTCTCAACAATGGGTATTTAAGTCTGACCTTGTTAGTTTTGAATATGAGCTAAACGGCGCATATAAAAATATTATTAATGACACTTTGGTTACAATCGATAAATCAGGTAATGAAGTGTTACGTGGAAATCGTGGCTTTAAAAAACAATTGCGCACAGCAGATACACGTATGCCTGTCAGTCGTCGTGAAATGAACAGCTAACAAGAACTTCAAACGGAAAAAATACAGTTGGCTGTTTTCACTTCGTTCAACATTTTAGCCAACTATATTTTTCCGCTTAAGTAGGCGTTAGGCTACTAAGCAATTGTGCAATTTTTTAATACCATGAGCTTAATAAAGGATAAATTATGAAAAAAACACTTGAGGAATTTTTACGTGATCATTGTAATTTGATTGATTGGACGCCCTCTACAGAGCAATTAAATAATATTGAAAAAGAAATTAATGAAGCTTTAAAAGAAGGTAAAAGATTAAGTAAAAGTGAATGTCAGCATATAGTTGTAAAACATTGTGGTTCAACACGAATGTTTGTTACTCACGGTGTTGATAATTCAGACTTGAATACGCTTTTGGCGTTAGCATTATCAGCAGTTAAGGAAGAATAATAGTATGAATACAGTTTTTAAATCGGAACTCGAAAGAGCCTACGATATAGTCCAATGGACTCCAACTGAAGAACAGCTGTTAAAAATAGCTAAATTTATTAAAGAACACCCTGAACAATTAAGACTCGTAAGTGGCTATATTAGTGAGGTTTGTACTGATGTTTTATTCTATGCAGCTGAAGGTTATGACAATTCAGACTTGAATTATCTGATTGCAGTTGCGATAAAAGCAGTAGAAGAGGCTAATTGATTGAAAAGCACTCATGAACAAGACGTGGTTAATGCTAAGGCTCAGATTGCATATTTGAAGTCTGCTTACATGGACTCAATTAAATCCTTTGTAGATGCCCAAAAAAACAATAATTGTACTTTAGATGAAAAGTTTTTAGTGGCGCAACAAAGTGGTAATTCATATTTTAATTTTATTGAAAACTTTGTTGGGGACAGTGACTTATTAGGTGCCCATGAAAATGGGCACTGGGTAGTAGGTTTTGCTGAAGATTGTTTTGCTGCATTAGAGTCTTTAATTGGTCATTTTCAATTAATTAGAAGCTACATAACTAAATCAAATCCAAGTCTTTTACAGAGTATTGAGCCAAGTGCAACTGCATATGCAAACATGCAGCGGATGGTGGTTAAGTATTTAGTAAAAGATAATGTTTTGGAAATCAAAGAAAAATTTGAATCTGCAAAGCTCCCTGTTTATGGGTTTAACAATAATAAAATGCTAATTATGAATAAAAAAACTCAAACCCTTATATCATTTTCTTTCGGTGTTATTTTTGTGATAGTACTTTTAGTTATTGCATTCACTACTCCAGATCCAACTGATTTTCAATATACCATATTTAGAATTGTTCTCTCTTTAGCTGCTGGGGGAGTTGTCGCAGCCTTTCCTGGATTTATAGAGGTTACTTTTGGTAAGTGGCTTCGCTCTGGCGGGGCATTAGCTGTGTTTGTTTTAGTCTATTTTTATGCCCCAGCGGCTATATCACCGCAAACACCGACTGCTCACCCGAGTAAAGTTGAAGTTAGCTCAACGCTGTTACCAAAGTAGCCTAACAAGAACCTGCAAAGGACGTAAAAGCCAGCCCGTTTTTTGCAAGAGCAAAGGCGCAAAAAAAAGGTCTCACCTTTTACGCCTCTGAGGTTGGCGTTAGCTGAATAATGGAGTTCAATGAATAGTATGGCAATATTTGATCTGTTTTCTAAAAGACAAAAGAGACTGAGAGGTGAAGTTTCAGATGTGTATCAGTATGATAAATTGCCTCAACAATTAAAAGTTCAGATCGTTCATATAGTTAGAGATACCATTGGTATAGAAACTTCATATAATGAACTAACTAATGGAGTATACCGACAAATCCATAAAGTACTGTGTAAAGAATACGGCGTATTCTCTCTTAAGCAGTATGAAGAATCGCACTTTGCAGCTGTGTATGATAGTTTTTTGAATGAGAATAATGTAGAGAAAAGCTTAGATGTAATTGAATTGAGTTTTAGAATAATTGATAAGCATGTTAGGGAGAAACAATATCGTTTTCAGCAATCTACTGGAGTTTCACAAAATAGTGATGATGCAATTAATGAGTTAAATTATCGATTTAAAGAAGCCGGTGTGGGTTATCAATTTGAATCAGGTGAGCTAATCAGGGTCGATTCGCAATATTTACATTCAGAGACTGTAAAGCCAGTATTACATGTTCTAGGTAGCAATAAATCATACATTGGTGCGAATGATGAGTTTCTTTCTGCTCATGAGCACTACAGGCATAAACGGTATAAAGAATGTTTAAATGATTGTCTTAAAGCATTTGAAAGCCTGATGAAGGCTATTCACGACAAGCATTCTTGGAGTTATAAACCCAATGATACAGCCAAAAAATTAATAAACAGTTGTCTGGCAAATAATTTAGTACCAGAGTATCTTCAAAACCAATTTTCATCAGTTAGAATATTAATGGAAAGTGGTATACCAACAGTAAGAAACAAAGAGGGAGGTCATGGACAAGGTAGTGAAATAACGACTGTTCCTGAGCATTTGGCTAGTTACACATTACATTTAACTGCAACCAATTTATTGTTTTTAGCTAACTGCGAAGCACAATACAGCTAACAAGTTAATCAACTGGACGTATTACGGTTGTCATCATTTTTGCAAAAGAAAAAGTGCAAAAATAACACCAACCTACACGCCAGTTATTAAGGCGTTAGCCCTCTGTGGAGTCTGTGTTGATTAACAAAATTAAACGTAATCCTCAAAAATTCGATTCTTTTGAGCTGTATACGAAATTGTGTGCCAAAAACTCTCTTGATATTGGAGAGTTGAGTTCTGTTGATGCTGTCGTTGATTTAGTAAAAAGCGCACTTAAAGATAATCGAAAAAATCTGAATTTAGTTTTTGGGAAGCGTGTTGAGAGTATGTTTGCAGTGGTTGCTGCATCGCTAGGGAAATGTGCATTAATAAAACAAGAAGATGGTGGGGAAGCGTATTGTAACGACTATATTTCAATTCCTGACTATAGAGTTGTCCTAAAAGATGGAGCTAACTTCTTAGTTGAAGTTAAAAATTACCATAAAGAACCATTTAGTGAAACATACTCATTTACTGAAAAATATTTCAATTCAGTCTTAAAGTATTCTGAGCTTGTCGGATGTGAAGTGAAGTTTGCAATTTACCTTTCCAAATTAAATTACTGGACTTTGATTCCAAACAGCGCTTTTGTAAAAGATGGTAATAAATTCATTATCACGATTGAAGATGCGTTAAAAAATAATGAAATGCTTCTGCTAGGTGATCAGATGCTAGCGACAAAACCACCACTGGAAGTATATTTCGTATCAGACCCATCAAAACCAGCTACATTAGATGAAAATACAGGGCAGACTAATTTTATAATAAAAAATATCTTACTGTATTGCGCTGGTAAACCAGTTACTGGTGAATTAGAGAAGCAGTTGGTTTTTTATTTTACTATGTATAGTAATTGGGAAGAACTTGAATCATTACCAATAATGGCTGGAGAATGCTTAATTGGAGTTCGTTTTACTTACGGGCCTCACAATGGCCCCTCTGATGATGGCTTTGATATATTGGGCAACATTAGTAGCATGGCATCAACTATGTATAAATTGGCTACGGAAGATAATGGTGAAGTAACTGCAGTCGAAACTGATAATCACCCTAAGAATTTTACAGTGGTAATCCCAGAAGATTACAAAAGTGATGAACTGCCTTTATGGCGGTTTAATATTGAAGCAAACAAGGGCTAACAAGTTGCTTAAACGGAATAAAAACAGTTGGTTATCGCTGCGCGATTTTAACCAACCATTTTTATCCACTTAGCAAGGCGTTATAAGACCCGTTGAGGTTTGGTAGTCAAATGAATAATGAAAGTCTAAACATTTTCCTTCGATTAGTGCAGGAAAAGCATGAGCAGTTAAAGTCTCAAGTAACAGCTCTGAGTAAAGTTTTTGTGCAAGAAAATATAGATTCCAAAAAAGCCCAAGCAGATAAATGTAATTCGGCTGCAGAAGATTTGGCACGAGCACTATCTGTTAAAGATCAGCCGAATTGGCTTAAAGAAATCATTCGTTGGACAAAATGGTATTCTGAGAGTTACAAACAAACAGATTCTACATTTAAAGCATTTCAAAAAATAATGCCGTTAATCCCTCAATTAAATAGCCATCAATGGGCTTTTACTGAAAACTCAGGTGATGAAGATTTCGATTTTGATCAGCTATACGAGAGACACAAAAAAGATGGAAAACTTGAAGAACTATTTGACTCATTAATAGAAATAATTGCTCAAATGGTAGCTTCAGGAGAAATCGATAGTATCCGTGCTAAAACGGATTTAGAAAGGCTGGTAGCTTTACTCCAACAGAATAAAGATGGTTCATACTTTTCTGTCATGGCGAGCTGGGAGTTTTTGAGAGGCTTTTTAAAGAACACCACATGGGCGACTATTGATTCAATTCCTGTCCTCAAGCAATTAAAGAAAGGATTTGAAGACACTGTCGATGAAATGGACATTGAACTTGAGAAAGTTCATGAATCAATTAAAGGGGAAATGAAAAGTAAATATGATACAGCTGTTCATTCCCTTACCTATAAAAGCCAAGCTAAACTCGAAGATAAGACCGTGGAAAAGGTCTTATAACAAGTCAATTCAGCAGGACAAAAAACAGTTGGTTTTGCTCCTGCGTCGCTAATTATAACCAACTGTTTTATTGCCTCTGATTGAGGCGTTATGTGGTCAAATCAGGGGTCAGTGTTGTGGATTGGTTTCAAAAATATAAGAAGTTAGTATTTTCTAATACTACATCAGTAGATCAGATTGATAGGGCTATTTCGCTTAAATATGAGCATGTCCCTAAAACTCTTTATAAGTATCGTTCTATAAATGAATACTCTTTAAGGAATTTAAAGGATGATTCAATATGGCTATCAGATCCAAAAAACTTCAATGACCCTTATGATTGCTCATTTCATCACAAGGTAGACTTAGATCCTGACAATACTGATTCAATTCTATCAATTGCTCGTGAAAATGATTTGATTGGAGAACTTACAGAACAGCAAATCCACTCAATTTCTGAGAGTAGTGACCCATTAGTAAAACTTCTTGAATTTAGTTACCCAGATAGACCTGATTATGGTCGGTCTTGTGGAGAAGCATTAAGTCGCGTTATGAAAGAGAGAGCAAATTCTCTTGTTCAAGAAACATCTGAGGGTTTCAAACAAATGTTCAAAATCTGTTGTTTTTCTGAAAACCCAAAGTCAATTCTTATGTGGTCACATTATGCTGACTATCACTGTGGCTTTTGTATCGGTTATGATTTTCACGAACTTGGTAATGATGATTTAAGAACAAGGTCACTTTACCCTGTAATTTACTCCGACGAAATGTTTGATGCTACAGGTGCTTTTGGAACAACAAAAACTGTAGACAATATCCTTTACCTTAATCAAGCAGCGCTTATGAAAAGTACTGAGTGGGCTTACGAAAAGGAGTGGAGGCTTGTTTTTGGAAATATGCTCATACAAGATGAAATATCTTATCGCATGCCAAAACCAAAGCATATTATCTTAGGTGCAAAAATATCCTCAGATAACGAGAAAACTATCAGGAGAATATGCAATGAAAAAAATATTGAAGTTCTAAAGCTATCTATGGCACATAATCAATTTGTTTTAGATATAGAGTGATGACCACATTACAAGCACTTCAAACGGAACAAAAACAGTTGGTTAGGTTCCGCTTCGCTTCACATTATAACCAATAATTTTAGTCCGCTTAATGCGGCGTTATGCATCAAGGAATAGAGAGTGTTGGAACCGATAATTCAAGAAGAAACAACCGGGTGCGGTATTGCTTCAGCAGCTAATATTCTTGGCAAAAGCTATGCTGAGATGAAAGCTATAGCTAACAACATGGGCAAAGCAACAGATGTTAAGGCTTTCGAAAATAATTACGAAGGAATGTCATACGGCTCTTTCAATGGCTCGTAATAAACGCAATGATTTAGTGCACGATGGTATCGTTCCAGACTTTACTGTCTTAGAAAAATTTTGGCGAGCTTTACCCTTATTGTTTGAGGTGGCATCTGGAATTCAGGAAATGGGTATAAATAAAGTTCGTTGTAATGGTGTTAATAATTGGGGAAATCCCAAAATAACAAATTTTGATGAGTGGTCTAATCTTGCAAAAAATATAGATAATGCTAATTATAGTAAAATATGATTTAAACTGAAATACAGTTGTTTTCGTATATAGCAAATACCGTATACAAGTTAATCAACTGAACGTATTACGGTTGTCATCATTTTTGCAAGAGAAAAAGCCGCAAAAATAACACCAACCTACACGCCAGTTATTAAGGCGTTGAGGCTGTAGAATTTCTCCAAAAAGAACATTTTTATGTTCTTTTTAATAGTCTATTATCTAATCACTATTATTCTCTACAGTTGAACGTGATGGCGAATTATAAACCTGACTTATCCTGCCAAAGTAAATTCATTCCCGTTGATTCTGCACAACAAATTATCCCCGGTACAATTTGAATACGCGCTTTCCCATATTGTTGCCTATTCCTTCAAGTAAGCCACCTTGATTTAAGTTCTTTGACGAATGGTACAACAACGATAATGGTGGCGCTGCGGCTTACCCTCCGTCTGTGATGTTGAAAATTGTCTTGTTTGATTATACACGCGGGTTAGTCAGTAGCCGCCGTATTACAAGAGCATGTGAAACCAATATTACTTTTATGAGTTTGTCTGGTGATGCGCAGCCTCATTACACGTCTATCGCGTATTTTGTTGCAAACATAAAAAACCAGATTGAACCTCTGTTTACCCAAGTGTTGATGATATGTGATCGTGAAGGGTTGATTGGGCGAAACATGTTTGCTATCGACGGTTGTAAAATACGTTCAAACGCGAGTGAAGAATGGATAGAGGAAGGCAAGTCCAATTTAAGCACGATGAATCACGGGAAAAACTAAGCTATGGCGACAAAATGAAAGTTAAGATAGATAGCCCAATAGGACGGCGACAATACAGTAAAAGGCTAGGCGCCATCGAAGCGGTGTTTGGTAATATTACCGTTAATAAAGGTATGAATAAATTTACGCTACGCGGCCAAGAAAAAGTGAACACCCAATGGCAAATGTATTGTCTCGTTCATAACATCGAAAAGCTTAGGAACAGCCTTTATTAAGCAAAAAGTAAGCCTCTCATAGCATTTAGCTACCCACAGCTCACCCCTAAGTACACACTTCCTTTACGGCTCGATATCAGCAATCTACAATTGAAAATCGAATGGCCTATTGAACCCTAGGCGTATGTGAAAGATTGTGGTTTTATATTAATAAAATAGGCTGAGAATGAGAAATTCTACAGCCTCGTTAGGTTTTACACTAAGTGTGGTGGTAGGCTTGGCAAAAAGGAAATCAAACACAAGGATGAAATTATGACTGATTCTTCTGAAGTAAAGGCAATAGCCGAAAAGTACCTTAAAGAAATGCTGGAAGCAGATGACACAAAGAACTTTGATTTGTATACGAAGCGTTACGAAGATAAATTCCTTAGAAACTTTTCGAGAGAGAGGTTCTCAGAAGACATCAAAGGGATGCATGAAAGAAATGGCATGAATACTGGCTATGAGTTTTTATGTACGTTGAGAAACTTTAGCTTTGATGGTTTAGATATATTCAGGTTTGTTTGGAAAGGTATCTATGAAAAGCGGGATGCAGTGATAGAAATTGGTGTATATAAGAAAAATGGAGACTGGTACATTATTCAGTCGGCAGTACATTAATGCAGCCAGTAAAACCATACAAGCTAATTAATAAGGACAAAAAACAGTTGGCTGTTTTCGTACCTCAACATTTTAGCCAACTATATTTTTCCGCTTAAGTAAGCGTTGAGGCTGTAGAATTTCTCTTCATTTAGAAAAATAGCCTTTTTTATGGGGTCGAAATGCATTACCGAGTACGCTAAAAGTGCTTAGGGTTGAGCTCATAGACTCGGTTTTTAATTGAATTTGGCTGTTGGAGTGATTCTACAGCCTCGTTAGTTGCTTATTACAGCATCATAGCGTTATGATGTCATGATCGAGTTAATGGAGATATTATCATGAGTAACCTATCAAAACGTTCTACCGTTTACTTTGAGCCGGATATACATCAAGCACTAAAAATGCGCGCTGCTTCAGCTCATTTATCAGTTTCTGAGTTAATAGATGAAGCTGTTCGTTTATTAATGCGTGAAGATCAGGAGGATTTAGCCGCTGTATCAGCAAGAGCAAATGAGCCTGATATTTCATATGAAGTTTTGTTAAATGATTTGAAGTCACATGGAAAAATATAGAATAACGTTTAAAAAGTCAGTGGCTAAAGATTTACGAGTTATACCTAAAAACGATATAAAAAAGATCTTAAGTAAAATAGATACATTAGCTGTAAACCCTCGAGGTGAAGGTTGTACTAAACTTTCAGGGCAGGAAAATTATCGAGTTCGCCAAGGCTTATATCGAATAGTGTATGAAATAAAAGATGATGTACTTGTTGTTAATGTAGTAAAAGTTGCTCATAGATCACAGGTGTATAAAAGCAACTAACAAGTCAATTCAGCGGGACAAAAAAACAGGTGGTTTTGCTTCTGTGTCGCTAATTTTAACCAACTATTTCTTGCCTCAGATTGAGGCGTTGAGGCTGTAGAATTACTCTTCATTTAGAAAAATAGCCTTTTTTATGGGGTCGAAATGCATTACCGAGTACGCTAAAAGCGCTTAGGGTTGAGCTCAGAGACTCGGTTTTTGATTAAATTTGGCTGTTGAGGTAATTCTACAGCCTTGTTAGCTTCCCTTGAATATCTGCGAGGTATTCTAAATTAGGTATCTATGAATAAAGAATATAAGAAGCGTATAGATAGAGTAATTCAATATATTGAATCGAATCTGAATAAAAAAATTTCACTGTCTGATGTGGCAAATGTAAGTAATTTTTCGGTATACCACTTTCATCGAATTTTTACAGGTATTTTCGGTGAGACGGTCAATGATTACATCGTTAGGAGAAGACTTGAACGAGCCGTCAACTTATTGATTTTTAAAACCTATCTATCAGTTACTCAGGTAGCTTTAGATAGCGGTTTTTCGTCAAGTGCCAATTTTTCAAAAGCGATAAAGCTTCACTTCGGCTTTAGTCCGTCAGAAATACGAAACCCAGAAAAAGTTAAAGATAGCAAGATTGGAAAAATCTCTAGCAAGTATGGAAAAGATTTTCACCCTTCTGACTTATATCCTGCTCGCATCACAAATCAAGTGATGAATAAACCCAACGCAGAGGATATAAATATGAAAGTTGAAGTAAAAGAACTTGCAGGCCAGCGTGTATGTACTTTAGCCTCGCAGTGTGGCTATGAACCAGAAGCAATATATGAAGCATGGGACAAACTTATAGATTGGGCTTCCAACAATGGGATAAAACAAGATGAGCAAAAACGATTCGCTTTTGCTTTTGATAATCCAACAGTTACGCCAGTAGATAAGTGTCGTTACACTGCTTCGGTTGTAATTGGTGAAGATGTACAAGTAAAGCCGCCATTTTCACTGTCTGAAATACCAAAAGGTAAATACGCTGTACGATATTTTAAAGGTAATCCAGAAGAAACAATTAAGGCTCAATTGAGTATCTATTCTGATTGGCTACCAAATAGTGGATTTGAACCAGATGATTTTCCAATGTTAGAGTAT
This sequence comes from Marinomonas sp. TI.3.20, assembly GCF_038155025.1. Taxonomy (NCBI): domain Bacteria; kingdom Pseudomonadati; phylum Pseudomonadota; class Gammaproteobacteria; order Oceanospirillales; family Oceanospirillaceae; genus Marinomonas; species Marinomonas sp. TI.3.20. The sequence goes on from NZ_JBAKAS010000017.1 coordinate 87,374, forward strand.
TATCTGAACGATGCAAGAATTGACGGATATGTAGAAATGGAAATTCACGTAAAATTGAAGGAAGTATAAGCTGCCATGTGCGGTGAGAAAGCTAACAACGGCAGTCAGCAACAAAGCTGTGCCTTTGCTGGTAATGTTAAATTGTAAAAAGGGGGGGCATAGCATTTACGGCTTGATATCATCAATCAATGATTGAAAATCGAATGGTTTATTGAATCTTAGACGTATGTAATGTTTGTGGGGCTAACCCCATCTACAGCCGATGAAACAACCGATGACTCAATGTTAATTAATAAGGAAAGATTGAAATGGATTATTTTATAGGTGCGCTGAAGAAATACGCCGACTTTTCAGGTCGAGCACGTAGAAAAGAATATTGGATGTTTATACTTATTTATATAATTATCAACGTAGTGTTGGCGGTACTGGGTTTAAATGTGATTTCTATGTTGGTAGGCCTTGGATTACTCATACCAAGCATTAGCATTGCAGCAAGAAGGTTACATGATACTGGACGTTCTGGTTGGTGGCAGCTGATAGCGTTACTCCCTCTTATTGGTTTCATAGTGTTGATCGTTTTCTTAGTTCAAGATGGGCAGGAGACAAATGATTACGGTGTTAATCCTAAATTTTTCGAGCCAGTATAAAATAATCTGACAAGTCGTTTAAACGGAATAAAAATAGATGGCTATCGTTTTGTGATTATCCCCATTGTTTTTATTCCGCTTAACGAGGTATTGAGTCTGTAGCATTTCTTTTAAAAGAACATGTTCATGTTCTTTTAAATTGTCTATTATTTCATCATTTTTATTTCCTACCTTTGATTCTATTATCGATCAAGCATCTTGATTTCACGCCTCTTTATTGCTTAACCATCCGGTTCATATTCTATTGATGCTTCGATATCATCGATCTATGATGATGGACAGTGTGGTCTGTTGAATCTTCGGCTGTAGTGCAACTCCATCGCCTCGTCAGGCTCATTTTAAGAGGTATATGAGAAGGTGATATTAGAAGGTAGAAGGTAGAAGGTAGAAGGTAGAAGGTAGAAGGTAGAAGGTAGAAGGTGATATGAGAGCAATTGGAAATTTAATTTGGTTTATATTTGGCGGTCTAGTGATGGGCTTAGCTTGGTGCATTTTTGGGCTGTTGGCTTTTATAACGATTGTCGGTATTCCATGGGGCAGGGCGTGTTTTGTCATCGCGGTTTTCTCTTTTTTCCCATTTGGAAAAGAAGCCATTGCTCGAAATGAGTTAACGCACGCCGAGGATGTGGGGACCGGCGGCTGGGGAGTAGTAGGCAATGTTTTGTGGTTTATCTTTGCTGGATTTTGGTTGGCGATAGGTCATGTTATTTCTGCTATTACGTGTTTTATTACTATTATCGGTATCCCGTTCGCTTTACAGCATTTAAAACTTGCTGGCATTTCAATTGCACCTATCGGTAAAACGATTGTCTCTAAAGAAGTGGCTATGGCGGCTCGTCATGCGAATGCCGAAGTCAGTGTTGCAAATTTAAGGGCAAAAAAATAGTCGCTTTTTTCTGAGCCGTTGCTATGTCGGCTCGCCATGATTTTTTAATGCTGCGGTCTTTCAAATTGGTCTTTTGAATTGGTCTTTTGAATCGGTATTTTATTAGAGGTTTCTTATGATTACTTGCCATGAGTACGATTATGTTGAGATCGTTTGTTTGTTCCATTACCCGATTAGGTTAACGATGAATACGGGAGCAAAGATAGACGGTGTTGCACTTGATACTGCCCGTAACGAAAGCCGTGCTGAGTGCATTAAAATACAAACAGACGATGGCGTTATGTTGGTGGTGTTAGCGGATATGGTGAAGCTGGCGATTACCGTTGAAAATCCTCACTTTACGGAAGTGCGTTTTCAGTCGTGATTTTCTCTTTTGTAATAGGCGATATTTTTTAGGATAGGTGCACGCTTTTGGTTCCCGTGGGTTAAGAAAGCAATAGCCGCATTACAAGGTGCTTAGGGGCCTTAGTAGGGCATATTAATCGTAGTTAACAGCTGAAGAAACCGATATGAAGCGTCTTGTTTTGATTGGGGGTGGTCATGCACACATGATTACTCTAAGTAAATTAGAGTCCTTTATTGAGAAAGGGTATCAAGTCACGGTTATCCAACCCTCTGATTATCACTATTACAGCGGTATGGGACCGGGGATGCTTGGCGGCACTTACGAGCCGGATGATATTCGCTTTGAGACCAAACAACAGGTTGAAAGTAAGGGTGGGAGGTTTGTTAAAGCCCACGCTAGCCGCATTGATCCAGACAAGCAGCTTGTGTATCTCGCAGAAAGTGATGAGACGATTCAATACGATGTGCTTTCTTGTAATGCAGGTTCTTATGTTCCTAAAAGCATTGTTGAAGGCGCTGATGAGAATGTGTTTACAGCGAAGCCAATTGAAGAGCTATATCGAGCTAAAGAGACCATTCTTCGAAAATTGAACGATGGGCCTATTTCAATCGCGGTTCTCGGTGGCGGGCCTGCGGCGGTGGAGATAGCAGGGAATATCCATCAATTATGTAAGAGAAAGTCATTGCACCAGCCGAATATACGCTTGTTTAGTGGACCTAGGCTGATGTCTAAAGCGCCTGTTCGGGTGCAGTATCTGGTTCATAAATTACTGGTTCGTAAAGGTATTACCATAATAGACAAAGGGTATGTTGAGCGCGTTAGTGATGGAAAAATCACGGTAGAAAATGATACGACCTACGACGCTGATATTATCTTTCCGGCAATCGGTGTTAAGCCTTCCCCGCTCTTTGCCGCATCTGGTTTGGATGTTGGCCCTGATGGTGGCTTAAAAGTGAATACATTTTTGCAATCAACGGGCCAAGCAAATATTTTTGGCGGAGGGGACTGTATCTATTATGCCGATCATCCTCTTGATAAAGTGGGCGTTTATGCGGTTCGTCAAAACTTAGTGTTGTATAACAATTTAATGAGCGCGCTTGAAGGAAAATCGTTAGAACCTTTTTCGCCAGCGGGCGATTATCTTTTGATTTATAACCTTGGTGATGGTGAAGGGGTATTGTCTAAATGGTCACTTACCTTCTCAGGTAAACTGGCTTTTCGTATGAAGGATTACATTGATAGAAAATTTATAAGGCTATTTCAAGGCTCATAATAAGCCCATAGAGTAGAGCCCCTATCAACGTAATTGCTGAATACCAGTGGGGCTGCTTAAGATCAGTGGGACAGATTTCTCTCAAGACAATTGCAGGTAAATGACTAGTTGAAGGTGTTTATTTTTTCGGTATTGCTTTAGCGTCAGGGATTGCTTCATCGCAATTCATTGGTGCAAAACATGGTCTAGCGATACTTGCCCCTGGTACCCAAGCAGGCTGACCATATTCATAAGCGCCGATATCAGGCGTACTTCCCACAAAGTTATTGGTAATGCCCGCAATCGTTTTTCCTTTGTTTATGGCATCTGTTGCGCTAGCTCGTAAACGAAAATCTCCATTTGAATGATCCACAAACGTGTCACTTGGATTAGCATCATTAAGTTCATTTTCATGTGTAATACATTTTAATAATGTATTTGTACTTTCTAAGTCAACCATCGGGCCCGCGAACAAATTATTGGTGAAATTTGTACTATTAATCGCGCCTTGCCTATCACGATTCCATAAACGAATACGGTAATGGGTGTTATAAACCGTATTATTATAGTATTTTACGTTTTCAATCGTTGTACGACGGGGACCTAAATAAACAAAGGTGCCATCGTCTTTAATATCTGTTTGAAAATTCCAAATAACGTTGTGATGCGCTGTATAGTTTTTTACATCTTCTAAATAAAGCGCCACCACAAACTGCTTACCACTATTACCATTACTTGCAACAGCTTTCGACGTTGGCAGTGTTGAGCTATCATGAATATGATTGTAAGCGATTATACTATTCTTAATATCTAATGCTGTGTCGTAAGCACTACCACTCGTTGCTTCAATCGAACCAGCATCTTGCCCTAACCTCGTCGAATCGAAAATATCATTATATACAATATTGATTTTATCATTAAAACGAATATGGAATCGGCCTGTTGAGCCTAAGGTGCTATTAGAAATAGTGGTGTTAAACGCATAGGTTAATACACTTGACGTAAATTGTGCGTTCCAGCCAATATCTTCAATAATACAATTGTGGATGGTGTTATTGTGGCCATCTTCTATTGAGAAACCATTCCCCCAGGTGTGGGCAACATAACATTCTCCAAAAGTATTATTGTTGCCGTTTACATAAATTCCACCTTGCTGTTTGAATGAGGAATTATAATTGGCACGGGCAAAGTAGGGGAATATATAACGAAAGCTCGTTTTTTTAATCACTGTGTTATCTGATTTTAACTGTAGCGAAGCGGCTTTAATGTTTAAACCTGAAATGCTGGTGTTATTTTTACCATTAATGATAAAAGCCCATTCGCGCTTTTGTGCTTCAATTTTAAGGCTGTTAACATCAATATTATCTTCAGGTTTAAAGTACAGTTTACCGTCTTGTGCATACCATTCGCCCGCTACGTCTAAAGCATTCAAATGGAAGATAAAGCCCCAACCACTGCCCGGAATGTTTTTATTGTTTTTTGTCCAATCAGTCAATTCAGATTTAACCTGAATCAGGTTACCGCTATTACTTGTAATTCGACCATGAGGGTTCTGCCATGTTTTACCTGAAATACCTCTGAAATAACCACCAACCCAGTAATCATCAGGAATGTTATTCATGTCATTAAAGACAACGCGTTTATTACTTGTGGTGTCGTTTTTATCCGCTGCATTATTGACCACGATATCAGCGTATCCAGATCCGCTTTCGCGCACACTTAACATGTCGCCATTGCTTTGATTTGGGTAACGCGCCATTTGCATATAAGCGTCGTTAGCAAAAACCTGTGTAAATTGCGTTTCAAAACCAGAAAAATTTGCTTGGTAAATACCATTTTTATATAACGACCACCCAGTGACAACATCAAGGCCTGTCACTGTGACTTCTTCATTGGGATAATTGCTAAAGGATTGATGGGCATAAGCAACCGTTACTGTTTCACGGTAAACGCCTTCTCGGATAACGATATCACCACCGTTTGGTAATTTATTTGACGCTGACTGAATTGTTCTGAGAGGAGAGCTCTCGGTGCCATCATTAGAATTTCGTCCGTTATGGCCATCGACATAAATACGATGCGATCGAATCTCTTCAAGTTCAGCCCCTTGAGCTGAAAAAGCAGAAACGGGTAATAGGGTGGTGCAAGATGCCAAGATCAAATGTCGAATAAAAGTGCGTCGGTTATGGTTAATCATAGGTACGTCTTGTCATAGGTACGTCTTGTCATAGGTACTTTTTTCATAGGTACTTTTTTTCATAAGTACTTCTGTCATAAGCACTGGCTGTGTATAGATTAATGATTGATAAAAATATAATCTGCGCGATGAACAGCGACTCAATGTATTGCAAAATAACAACAATCACGTTGAACATCAAAAGCAGGTTAGAAGCTTTACACAAAACTGCAAACAGCCACCGCAACTGCAAAGATTTAGATCAACTTACCACTCTTCAAAAATAAGCAGCACCTTTCGTTGTCATCACATAAAGGCATCCAAATGAGTGTGATAAGGCATCGCTGCTAGGCTGGTACACACCTGTTAATTCGCCAAATATCGCCTATCATCAAAGGCGATTGATTTTAGTCGTACTTTAATTGAAATCGACTGGCGTCTTGAGCAAGTCTCTAACGTACTCAAAAACTGTCTTGCTTGTACCAAACTGGCTACAATGAGGCTTCACTTGTCAGTATTCCCAAGGAATCATCATGGTTGAGAAAGACATTATTTACGTAAGAGCGAATAACGCTGGCAGCACCGCGGGGATAATTGCGTGTGTATTAGCGGTATTTGGTATATTCACTTTAAGTGTTGTCTTCGTGCCGCTTGCTATTATTTTTGCCATATTTGGCACATTAGCCGCCATCTTGCAGATGAATGGCTCAGGCATTGGCGTCAATCTATTGGCTTGGATATTAGTCATTGCTGGAATTGTAACCTCACCAGCGCTGATTGCCTTTATTCTTATGATAGGCGGGCTAATACACCTCACGCCTTAGTTCGTTGCATGAATGAAATAACACGGCTTGATTTTGATGGCTAAGTACAGAGAGTTTTTACTTTCTTACTTAGTAGGGCTGTTTATTATAGAGAACCTCCGCACTGGTTAATACTTCCTCCTTCTGCATAAAATTTTACTCATCGTGGTACAGCACAGATAGATAAGCCCGTATAATATTTCTGTATTAATATCATTATCATAGATCTTTAAAAAAATGACAAAGTCATCTTGTTAAGATATAGATTGTCTAATCTTAACCCCGTATCACTACGATACTTTATCTTTAGCCTTCATGTTAATAGGCCACCTCTTTTCTTGGATAATAGGTTTATATCCGATCATCTTTTTTACTAAAAATCTTCTCCTATACGAAAACATAGATCCTTATTATCAAATTATTAAGCTAATTCTATTTGACTTTTATTTACTTTATCTTTACTTTTTACTACATTCGATTTTAAAAAGAATAGCATAATGCTTCGGAAAGCTACTTTCTATTTTTAGGCCCTCGCTTTTCTTTTTAAGGCTCGCTCCAACATTAGAATGGCGAGCATGTAACTTTATTTTCAAATTGAAACTATAATCGGTGGTATTTAGCACATGTTTATAAAAAAAATATTTAAGCGATCCAGTTGTTTGATAGTTTTATCATTATTAGCAACATCATATACTCATGCTGAATCAGCCTTGCGAGTTCAATGCATAGGAGATGCGGCTGATGCGACTGTGTTTATTAATGGTAAATCTCATGGTAATTGTCCAGCGGATATTTTTGTAAAAGCAGGCTTAGTTAAGCTTTATGTTGTAAAAACAGTAGATGCCGATCATGAGCGAGTGTTTGAAAAAACATTAAACCTAACCGATAACACGGCAAAGAAAATTAAAGTCACTTTATCCTCTTCTAGACTTACCGAAAAAGCGGCATATGACTTGGCCCAAAAAGCACTTGAAAAAGCCAGAAATGGTGATGTAACTTCAATGCGCAAAGTATCTGAATTATATGAAAAAGGTTTAGGTGTTCCGAAAAATATTGAAAAATCCCAGTATTGGTCACAAAAATCAGTAGATACAAAAGATGAAAATACAGCTAAAGCTATCTTAAAAAGAGCTAAGGCTGGCGATATTGATGCAATGAATCAAATGGAAAACTTATACAGCATCGGTAAAGGAGTGAATAAAAGCCAAGTTCAAGCACAAAATTGGAAAAATAAACGCCTACAAATTATTGCCGATAAGGAAAAGGAGCAAGCTACTCATCTATTAACTCGCGCTGTAGCAGGGGATCTTACTGCTATGTATGATATGTCTAAGCTTTATAAGTCAGGTAAAGGGGTGGAGCAAAGTGATGTCAAAGCAAAGGAATGGGAAAATAAGCATGCTTTAGCTTTAAAGGAAAACATAGAAAAGAGGAAAAATCAGGATCGAATAAATGAACTTGAAACAGAGCTTGCTAGTTATAAATCTGGAGGGGCTTATTTTAAAAACCTTAACAATCAAGGGCTGAGGATAGCTCGAGAGAATAGAGGTAAGGATGACATATCATCAGTTACTACGGTTGGTCCTACTTTCGTTGTGGCGACACTTGTAGGATTATCTTCCGACCTTACACTAGCACCTTTCCGTCTCACAGATCAGATTCAATTACAAAAGGAATTGAACGCACGCGCAGCAAAGTGGGCAAAACCCAATTCTATGGTAGCTAAGGCTGTCGAGCAGCAAACACAGAAGTAGTTATGACACTGCTGATGCTTAAGGCGATAAGGCTACCTATAACAGTTTTATTTTTTGTAATTCTTAGTGGCTGTTCGACATTACATAAAAATAATATAGATGCCCCACAGGTTATTTTCTCTACAGAAGATGGCATGCCAATTATCGCTTTCAATACTGAATTAAGACTTACAATTGATCTGGTTGCTGTAGACAGGTTGGCAAAATCAGCCAAACTGACGCAAGAGGAATGGCTGATAGAATACTTTTCTGCTACGAACCGTGATGCTTTTTCCCCTGATTCAGAGTTTTTCAAACTTGCAGACATTGTTAGCGATAATGATCTAAAGGTTACAAAAATTTATATAGAAGAACTCGCTCGTTATATTACGCAAGCCTATTTTGCTTGCAAACAACCGCTTTATTATGAGTATTTTCAACAAAGATATGCATTCTACAAAGAAGATTTTTTTTGTGATTCGGCTGTGCCATTCGACCTTCTCTCACGTTACAGTTCAAACAATATTATTTATATAGATCCCAATAGAGTTCGAGATATTCATATCGTTTTTGCAAGTAAAGACAATAATATGATGTCTAAATTTGGTCATATTTCCTTAAGGTTTGTTATTTGTCCTGAAGCAAAAAGTAGCAAGGCAGAGTGCGATGCGAATTTGTATCAGCATATTGTGTTGGGATATATGGCGCATATAGATGATATTAAAATCAATTCAATTAAGGGGGTGCTCGGAGGATATAAAGCTTACCTTTACGCAAATAGTTTTATGGATGTGTATCAGAAATATACTATCAGCGAATTTCGTGATCTCTATTCTTTACCTTTAAATCTTGATCAAAAAGAAAGAGAAGAAATGCTCAGAGCATTAGCAGAGATTCATTGGGGCTATGTTGGAGATTATAAGTTTATTAATCGTAATTGTTCTACTTTGATGCAAATAGCGTTAACTGCTATATCGCATAAGTTTGCAAAGGAGCCTTCTTTAAATCATTTATATTGGAGGCCGGATCATTTTTTTCAAACGTTGAAAGAAACCAATATTAGTGATGCTGCACAGCTAGAAGACTTACAGCTAGCAGAGAGTAACGGCTATTATTTTCCCAGTACTGAGCCTATCTATAAAAGGGCTTTTGAGGTTGTGCAAGAAGCCATGGTGACTACAAGCTACACTTCTTTAAGTGATTATTTGATAGCGAGTCCGATAGAGCGAGTTAATACAGTAAAAAATAATCATGAATATATGAATAAATTGGCGAAAAATGATTACCTTTTGGAAGCTCAATTATTATTGGAGGAGTTGAGCCTCATAAAGTCTGAGTCATTAATGAACGCAGAAATGGGTTATTTCTTTGATGAATACGGTGTTGATGATATTAAGGTTCATATGATGAAAAACCTTGATGCTAAAGCTTATGATGTGTTTTCAGATTGTGTACTTAAGCCAATGTTAGCAGTGATTCAGCCTAAAAAACGCAGTCATGGAATTCCTACGGTGGAATCTTTTAAGGCTAGCGCCATAGATGATAGCTGTCAGATGGAAGTGAAAGCTAATTCTCTAAAACAGGTTAATGCTGAATTAGAGGCGCTGGATCCTGAGAAATGGGCCTCTGTAAAATTGGCTGTGTATTATTGGTTAATCACTATTGAAAATATTACTAATTACAAAGCATTGAGAGGTTAATAGTTTATGTACTTGAAGATTTTATCTATAGCTATATTGCTGTTTGCTTTCTCATTGCACGCAGCAACACTAGAAAGCCGTATGAAACTATTGCAGCAGTTAGATATGTTGGATGGGTTAGACTTTCAAGAGGAGGTTGAATCGGCCAATGACTGTATTAGAGCACGTAACTTTGGCTGTGCTGAAAAAAGCATTACAGCCGCAGAGGATTTGCAAGATTCTAATGAGCAAATGAATGTGATTGCTTCAGTTAAACAAAGCCTGTTTAACGAGCGGGCTGAAGTACGTCGTGAAATAGAGCAGGCTAGGCAGCAACGAATTGCCCAAAGAGAAAGAGATCGTCAGCGAGAACGTGACATAGAGAATGAAAAAAGATATCAGCGAGAGGTTGCTAGATTACAGCGTGAATCGGCAAATACGCAACCGCAGCAGAACTCTTGGGCTGTTGGTTTAGGTAAAGCGCTTGATAGTATTAATGCAAGAACTCCGAGCATTGAAGAGACATCAAGAAACTTATATCGACAAATTAATAAGGTGAATCAAGATTATGCACAAGCTCAACGTAATAAAAAGAAACGTGAGCAAGCTTATTTAGTTGAGAAGCAGCAAGCGCAAAATCGTTTGGACCAACAACGTCAAGATTATATTCGAAGACAAGCAGAATTGGCGCGACAACAGAAAGCACAACTTGCAAGGCTTCCTGTTAAGGCTGCACCGAGTAAAGTGGAAAATGTAAAGGAAAAAGAAAAATATCAGCTTGTCGTAGAGGCATTAGCTTTTTGTTGGGAGCATCAAACAAAAAAAGATAATTGGCGCTGTCGAGGGCCTAGCCATAGTCGAAACTCGACGAATGATGCTACATCTGTATTTCAACCAGGTCTATTAGCACAAGTGGACTATGCAGGTTGCTCAAATGCTAGCCTTAATAATAAGCGTGAGCGTCGGCTAAACCCCACATAGCAGTCTCTTCCAAAAACCATAAAGTCTTTCATTTTTTAAATTGGAATAAAAGACTCATGTTTACGGCTTCTGATCAACTTAATGTGACCCTCATTTGTGG
>NZ_JBAKAS010000018.1:0-71610 GCF_038155025.1 Marinomonas sp. TI.3.20
AAAGAGCACTATCAACGAACCTCAAAATCACCCTCAAACAATGGCGAGAAGGAATTAGGACATTCGCCGAACACCTGTTCAAAGGAGAAGGTTTTATGGTTTAAATTCGCGGGGATACCTCAGGGTCAGATGAAAAATTAATTTATTTTTCATCTGACCCCCCAATTCTTGGTTCTATTTATTACAAAATCAATGGCTAGAAAAATCCATCTGGAAAAATAGTAATTCCTTTTGGACAAATCGTAATCACAGCTAAAAAAGCATTAAATAACAAGCTTCTAAACGCAATTGGTTCCTTTACAACATAGCTCTTTCTCTTCTTCTTTCTAAAGTAACGACTGTCACCTATTAGAATTAATGTAATTTTATGACATAATCGCCACATCAGATAATCAAGTGCATTTACGCGCAAGTGCTGAAAAAAATTATTTAGCACTTGTTTAGCACTAAGCCACTAAAAACATCTATTTTCGATTATGAAAGACTAAATTAATGACTGCTACAGACACCACCAATCACAGCGAAACACCTTTAACATCAAACACTAAGCTTGACCGACGCTTCTCTATTGCACCCATGATGGATTGGACGACGAGCGATTACCGAGTGTTCGCTCGTACATTAAGCAAGAATACGTTGCTTTATACCGAGATGGTGACGACGGGCGCTTTGTTGTATGGCAATAATCCTGAACGCTTTTTGCATTATGACGAATGTGAACACCCGCTTGCCTTGCAACTAGGTGGTTCTAACCCGGTCGATTTGAGTAAGTGCGCTAAGCTTGCCGAGCAAGCGGGTTTTGATGAAGTTAATTTAAACGTAGGTTGCCCAAGCGATCGCGTGCAAAACAGTATGATCGGTGCTTGCCTGATGGAGCACCCAGACAAAGTCAAAGACGCCATGCGCGCAATGCAGGATGCTTGTAGTATTCCGGTGACCATCAAGCACCGTATTGGCATCGACGATCAAGAGGAATACAGTGTAGTACGTGACTTTGTGGGTGATATTGCCACTACTGGCACCAACACTTTTATTGTTCACGCCCGAAAAGCGATTCTTCAAGGCTTAAGCCCGAAAGAAAACCGCGAAGTACCACCGCTGAAATATCATTATGTACACCAGTTGAAACAAGACTTTCCAGACCTTGAAATCATCATAAACGGCGGCATTAAAACCATAGCGGAGTGCCAAAAACAATTAGAGCACGTCGATGGCGTTATGATCGGCCGTGAGGCGTACCATAACCCTTGGATTTTAAGCCAAATAGACGAACAGCTTTTTGGCGGACAACCATTGGTCGCCAACCGTTTTGAAGCGCTCGAAAAGTTTGTGCTACACATGGAGGGCCGTATGGCAGAAGGCGCACGACTGTCGCACCTAACTCGCCATATTTTAGGCATTTTCCAAGGCGAACCTGGTGGCAAACAATTCCGACGCTATCTTTCAGAAAACGGTCATCAACTTGACGCAAAGATAGACGCATTATTAGAGGCCATTGAATTGGTCAAAAATCATCAACGTAAAGGATAAGAGCAATGAGCAACAAGTTATCTCAATTAAAAGAGTTCACTACCATTGTGGCTGACACCGGCGATATCACGGCAATCAAAAACTTCTTGCCGGAAGATGCGACCACAAACCCTTCTTTGATGCTTAAAGCTTCACAAATCCCTGAATATGCCCCTTTTCTAGACCAAGCCATTGCATGGGCCAAAGAACAAAGCGATAACAAAGACCAGCAACTGATCGACGCAAGCGACAAGCTAGCGGTTATCGTAGGTACTGAGATTCTTAAATACGTACCGGGCCGTATTTCTACAGAAGTCGACGCACGTTTGTCATACGACACTCAAGGTACGATCGAAAAAGCGCATCGCTTAATCAAGCTTTATGAAGAAGCTGGCGTTACTCGTGACCGCATCTTGATCAAAGCCGCATCCACTTGGGAAGGCATCAAAGCCGCTGAGCAGCTAGAAAAAGACGGCATCAACTGTAACCTAACGCTGCTTTTCTCTTTCGCTCAAGCGCAAGCCTGTGCAGAAGCGGGTGTATTCCTAATCTCTCCATTCGTGGGTCGTATCCTTGATTGGTACAAAAAATCAACGGGCGAAGAATACACTGCAGAAACCGATCCAGGCGTTGTGTCTGTTACTGAAATCTACAACTACTACAAAGAACATGGCTACAAAACTGTCGTTATGGGCGCAAGCTTCCGTAACATCGGTGAAATCGAGCAACTTGCTGGTTGTGATCGTTTGACTATCAGCCCTGCCCTGCTTGAAGAACTGAAAAAAGACGAAAGCCCACTAGAACGTAAATTGATCCCGACAACGGACGTAAAACCTGCACCAGAAGCCATTTCTGAACAGGCTTTCCGTTGGGCAATGAACGAAGATGCGATGGCAACTGAGAAGCTTGCTGAAGGCATTCGTAACTTTGCGGCAGACCAACGTAAACTAGAAACGACTTTGGTTTCTATGCTGTAATAGGTTAATCACCTAGCAACAAGCAGACGATGTAAAAACGCGACCTAGGTCGCGTTTTTTATGCATTCAAATCAAGTAATAAGGGCAATACATTGAACGAAAAGATGACAGAATTCGACAAAATGCGCCAAGGGCTCGCGTTCAATGGCATAGACACAGATTTACGATTACGCCGCGAAGCCGCTCGTTTGGCCTGCGCCAAATACAATGCTCACCCAAGCAAGGGCAATCTACGCCACATTACTCGCCTCTTCGCTGAATTTGGTAGCCTAGTGATTGAACCCGGCTTCCAGTGCGACTATGGCACTCAGATTCACATTGGAGAACGCGGCTACATTAATTTCAACTGCTTCTTTTTGGACAGCGCACAAATCACTCTTGGCGATGATGTTTTAATTGGTCCCGGTGTTCATCTTTATACGGTCGACCACCCTCGCGATGCTGCAACAAGAGCCGCAGGAGAATGCCATGCTAAGTCTATCTCAATCGGCAACAAGGTATGGATTGGCGGTGGCGCAAAGATATTACCCGGCATTACCATTGGCGATAACGCCATTATTGGTGCGAATGTCGTCGTAACACGGAACGTAGCAAACAACGAGCGCTATCTCGGTTAAGCCTTCATAGCCACTTACGTTACAAAGCATCTAATGCCTGCTTTACCGCGGCATCACAATGCAGCGCAGTGGTATCAAACAACCTTATCAGCGTATCTTCAGGCTTTATCAACAAAACAATTTCCGTGCAGCCTACGATGATTGCTTGAGCCCCTTCGACGACTAGCTCATTGATAATGCACAGATCTTCGTGGCGAGAAGCGTCGTTGATGTTTCCGAGGCACCACTCGTTATAAATAATGTCTTTAAAATCAACACTATTAGTAATGTCTTCCCCGAATGCCATTACCCTAATGACTGAGCGACACCTTGGTTCAGGGTGGGATAATAACTTGCAGTTGACTCCCAACTCATACCACCAATTACGCCTATTGTTTTCACTCTGTGTTCCTCTGCATCAATCCATTAAGACAAATAACCTTACCTAATAACCAATGTGGCACCCAGAATAATGGCTCAAAAAAAAACCTGATGAGCATGACTCATCAGGTTTTTATAACAATACGACTTCGCCTACGGCAAGCCTATAAAACAACGTGAAGTACTATTTAGCAGTAGCGCTCTGTACGGACAATGCCGCGTCGCTACTAGGCAAGCTTTTCGAGGCTGCATCGTCATTAGACTTAATAACATCTGTGCCAGCGCGGTCTGTTTTCACGCTATTGTCTGTCGATGTTTTTTTAGAGGCTGGTAACGTGACGTTTGCAGTTGAGTCGGCTGCTGGTTGTGTCGTGTCAGAGGAATCCGTATCGCCCCAACTGTCAGTACCGTCTTCATCACCCCAACTATCGGTATCATCGCTACTTTCATCACCCCAGCTGTCTTCAGAGTCTGATTTGTCTTTCGCTGATGATTGAGGTGGATGACCGTCATACACTTCATTTTGTCGAGTCTGCAAATAAACATCACGAATAAAACTGTAACGATCACCAATAATAAGCGATTCAGCAGATAAGAAACTGGCGCGTTTTTGTACCACGTACAAAGCCCAGCGCCCGAGATTTTGATCTTCATTAAGATCCAGCTCATCAACCGGGTCATAATTAAACAAGTCGACAACGGTACCACCAGCATCACGAACCGTAGATGGCCCTAAGAAAGGCAGTACAAGGTAAGGCCCATTCGACACGCCCCAATACCCTAGTGTTTGTCCGAAATCTTCATCGTATTTTCGAATGCCTAAGGATGAAGCCACATCAAATAAACCAAACACACCAACCGTTGAGTTGATGACAAATCGCCATGTAGAGCCTACGAAGGCGTTCTTCTTACCTTGTAAAGCACTGTTTGTCAGGTTTGAAATCTCACCTATATTAGAAAAGAAATTACTCACCCCTGTTTGCATGAACTCGGGGGTCACTTTTTTATAGCCTTTAGCAACGGGCTTTAAAAAATACCCATCTAAAACGCTATTAAATGAAAACATGGCACGGTTGAAGCCTTCCCATGGGTCTGCAGGATCTGTTGCTACAGTGTTGTCAGCCGAATTAACAGTGCTGTCGGTTGAATTAACAGCACCGGCATTAGCATCACTGCTTGTTCCGTCAGCACGTAATTTGGCATTGTCTGCATTATCTTTAACAGCCTCACCTGAAACGGCTTTTTTCGGGGCTGCCTGCTTATCTGCGTTCACACTAGATGATTCTGCAATCGGCACTGCGGCTTCTGGTGACCCAGCACCGTCAGGCGATTTACTTGCACAGGCGCTTAAGGTAACACTAAGTAACCCCGCCATTATCCAGGTTGTCGACCTTCTCATCACTATTACCTTCATTAATTATCTGCCCTAAACAAGTTTTTTGACGCCTTGCCATTGTTTATTCAATCGCTTATCTGAAATAGGCTCCAATGTGCCAACAGACTGCGCAAACAATGAAATACGATATTCTTCTAACATCCAACGATATTTTATTAACTCAGGATCATAAAGAGACTTGTCATCGTGGGCTTTCTTCTGCCTTGAATACGTCTGCCAAAGACCTTCTAACTGAGTAACATAGCTGTTTTCTTTATTTAAATGATTTTGAAAGCGCTCTAAACGCACCTCAACCCCTTTAAAATATCGCGGTAACTGACCTAACCAAAATAGTGGCGTATTGCCAATAAAACCTGGATAAATTAAATTTTCAAGCTGGACTTTAATGTCCCCATAAACACGTGTCCAAGGCAAAGGAATACTGCCTTTCATCCTTTTTGCCACACCTTGATATGAAGACAACACCCGATACAATTGGTTCGCCATCTCATTCGCGATGCTAATTAGTTGCTGTTTGTGAGCCACCATGCAGTGCTCAAATTCAGCTTTGCTACGCGGTAATGGACGACCATCCAAAAAGACCTTGTCTAAAATGGCATTCAATAAGTCATTAAGCAGTACCTCTTTTTGCCCTAAAGGCGAAAAGATCAACATTGACTCTTTAATATGTGGCAAGTTCTTTTGTAAATAACGAACCTCTTTTTGCAGCGCCTTTTTCAGCAAGGCAATCACGCCTTTTCGATGAGACTCCAAAGCCGTATTTTGATCATCAAACATTTTTAGAGAGACCGTTTCTCCCGTTGACACTAACGCAGGAAACGCAGTGACTTTAATGCCTGCTTGTTTGATTTCTTGTCGCTCAGGAATATCTTGATCAGGCCACTCCGTTAAGTCGTCTTGCTCGTGCTCTTTAGTACCAAATCGGGCAAAGCTTTCTTCTACCAAATCGCTAAATTGCGCTTGAAGCTGAGCAAGGTCTTTACCAATACCCAGTACTTTCCCACGTTCATCAACCACTTCTAACGACAGCGTTAGATGCGTTTCTAATTTGTCTGGCGTCCACTCATTTAGAGGAATTTCGATCAAGGTTTCACGCTTAATTTGCAAACTCAACTGTTCGAGCAGGTCCCCTTTATCTTGCGAGAGGTTCGGATACACTCGATCAACAAACTGAGGAATCGGCACAAAACGACGACGCAATGCCTTGGGCAAAGCACGTAACAATGCTTCACAGCGCTCTTTTATAAAGCCTGGCACCGCCCAGCCCAAATCATCTAGGTTCAACTGTCGCAATAACCCAACTGGCACTTTCAGTGTCGCGCCATCGGTGGTTTTACCTGGCTCAAAGCGATAATCAATCGGCAGTGCCACACCGTTTAAGCCATACGAGTCAGGGAACGCAATGTCGTCCACGGTAACGTCTTGATTAATAAGATCGTCCCGGGTCATAACCAATGCATCTGGGGATTTTTTCGAAAAATATTCAAGACTCTTCTGGTTCAGAACATCTTGCGGGATTCGCTGATTATAAAAGGCAAACACAGCTTCATCGTCCACCAAAATATCGCGCGTACGCAACTTAGCCTCTTGTGTTTCAAGAACGTCCACCAGCGCTTTATTTTTACGATAAAAAGCCTGTTTAGTGCGCATTTGCCCTTCAACCAAGCCACTACGAATCAAAATCTCGCGTGTTTCTTCAGGTTCAATGCGTCCGTAATCCACGCCTCGTTTGGCCACAATGATCAGGCCGTACAGAGACACTTGCTCTTGAGCCATGACGCGACCTTGATTACGCTCGAAGTGCGGATCAAAATACTGTCGCTTCACAAAAGGCTCTGCAAACTCTTCAATCCATTCTGGGTCAATGCGCGCGGCAACTCGCGCATACAACTTGCTGGTTTCCACAAGTTCTGCCGCCATCACCCATTGCGGCGGTTTTTTAAACAGCATAGAACCTGGAAAGATCGACACTTTACGCGAGCGGCAACCCAGCATTTCTTTGCTGTCGTCCATTTTATTCGCCACTTGCGTAAACAAGCCTGCCAACAAAGAACGATGAATCGCTTCGTAGTTGCGATTTTCGTGCTCAACTTCTTTAAAACCCAACTGTTTGCACGCGATCAAAATTTGGCGATGAATATCACGCCATTCTCGCATTCGCATAAAGTTTAAAAATTGCTTACGACAGAACTGACGCAGCTGATTTTGTGACAAGGCTTGGCGTTGCTCTTCATAACGCTCCCATAAATTAAGAAACACCACAAAATCAGAATCTTCATCTTTGTCTTGCGCATGAGCTTGATCGGATTGTGTTTTCTTATCTTGAGGACGCTCTCGTGGATCAGGAACAGATAAAGCACTGACAATCACGGCCACTTCTTTCAACACGGATTGCTTTTCGGCGGCAATCAGAATACGGCCTAATTTAGGGTCGATCGGTAACTTGGCCAACTGGCGACCAATTGGCGTCAGCTGCTCACCTTTTAACGCGCCAAGTTCTGTCAACGCTCGATAACCGTCATTGATCATGCGCCGTTCTGGCATTTCTACAAACGGAAATTTCTCGACTGGTCCCAAGCGCAGATTGGCCATCTGTAAAATAACCGATGCCAAGTTCGTGCGGAAAATTTCTGGATCAGTAAATTCAGGGCGTGTGGCGAAATCCGCTTCATCATAAAGGCGAATACAAATACCGGCGGCGACACGACCACATCGACCTGCGCGTTGATTAGCGCTCGCCTGACTGATCTTTTCGATCGGCAATTGTTGTACTTTAGAGCGCACGCTGTAGCGACTCATTCGCGCCAAACCAGGGTCGATCACGTAACGAATGCCCGGCACGGTTAATGAGGTTTCCGCTACGTTAGTTGATAAGACAATACGACGCCCAGAATGGGATTTGAAAATTCGCTTCTGCTCACTGGTACTCAAACGCGCATATAAAGGCAATACTTCGGTGTTTCTCAGCTCCGCTCGGCGTAAAATTTCCGCGGTTTCACGGATCTCTCGCTCACCCGCCAAAAAGACCAAAACATCGCCAGCACCACGATAGCCAGAGGCTCTTTCTTCTTGGATCAATAATTCGACCGCATCAAGAATACCTTGCTCCATGCTTTGATCTTCGTCCAACGTGTCGGAATCTGATTTACTCAGTAACGGTTGGTAACGCACTTCAACAGGATAGGTTCGACCAGACACTTCAATAACAGGCGCATTATCAAAATGTGCCGAAAAGCGATCCACATCTATGGTTGCGGACGTGACTATGACTTTCAACTCAGGACGCGCAGCCAGTACACGCTTTAAATACCCTAATAGAAAGTCGATATTTAAACTGCGCTCATGAGCTTCATCAATGATGATGGTGTCATATTTATAGAGCATTTTGTCTTGCTGGATTTCCGCCAACAGAATACCGTCAGTCATTAACTTGATTAACGTCTCTTCGTTGCTTTCGTCGCTAAAACGAACCTGAAAACCCACTTGCTCACCAAGCTTAACTTGCATCTCGTCACTGATACGCTCAGCCACACTGCGCGCCGCGATACGTCGTGGTTGCGTATGACCAATCAGACCCGCAATACCACGGCCTGCTTCAAGACACATCTTAGGCAACTGTGTCGTTTTACCTGACCCCGTTTCACCAGCAATAATGATGACTTGGTTTTCTTGAATTGCCTTAATGATTTCTTCAGATCGCTCGGCTACAGGCAAGCTAATATCATAAGTAATTTTAGGTAATCGACCTAGCCGTGCCTGAAATAAAGCCTCAGACTTTGCAATCATGGCATCCAATTCAGACACCATGCGGTCAAAGGGTAATCCGTCTTTTTTACGTTTGGCTAACTGCTCTTGTTTACGAGCAATAAGATGACGATCACGCATCATCACATCAGTAATTGGCATAGTAAGTACACTAATATCCTAGTTAATTGGCGCTAATAAGAGAGTTGTAAATACTGAGAAAAAAACGCGCCGTTTATATCTATATAGTTGGAAATTCTAACATTAATCCCTATCAAGGGGTTATAGTGAACGCAATTTGCTGCACTACTTTTGGCGTGTAGCGCTCTTCAATAGATCAATGAATAAGGAAATAGCATGTCTCAGCAAGTATTTGAAGATAACTCTCTTACTATCGGCAATACCCCCTTGGTTCGTCTAAACAAAATTGGCAATGGAAATATCTGGGCGAAAGTAGAATCCCGCAATCCTGCTTTCTCTGTGAAATGTCGAATTGGCGCAAACATGGTTTGGGATGCTGAGAAGAAAGGCATACTGACAAAAGGTAAATCTATCGTTGAGGCGTCCAGTGGAAATACCGGTATTGCACTGTGTTTTGTCGCTGCATCACGCGGTTATCCTATCACTATCACTATGCCATCAAGCATGAGCGTAGAACGCCGCCAAGTCATGAAAGCACTTGGCGCTACGATTGTCTTGACTGAGCCTGCCAAAGGCATGAAAGGCGCCATCGAAAAAGCAGAAGAAATAGCGAAAGACGATACTTTTGTTGCGTTACAACAATTTGATAACCCAGCAAACCCAGAAATTCATGAAAAGACCACAGGTCCAGAAATTTGGAAAGACACCAATGGTGATATTGATATTTTAGTCTCTGGTGTCGGCACAGGAGGCACCATTACCGGCATCAGCCGCTACATTAAAAATACGCAAGAAAAAGCCATTTTAAGTGTCGCAGTAGAACCGTCTAATTCACCGGTTATCACACAGACACTCAACGGTGAAACACCGACACCCACACCCCATAAAATCCAAGGTATTGGCGCTGGATTTATTCCAAAAAATCTAGATTTGTCTATCATTGACCGTGTTGAGCAAGTCACCAATGAAGACGCTATTGCTATGGCCAAACGCCTAATGCGCGAAGAAGGTATTTTGTGTGGTATTTCTTGTGGCGCCGCGGTTGCAGCGGCAGAAAGACTGAATAAAATGGCGGAATTTCAAGATAAGAAAATCGTGGTAATTCTACCAGATTCAGGCGAACGTTACTTATCTACCGCTTTGTTTGAAGGCGAATTCAGCGACAATGAATTAGTCCAGTAATCAATACATGATCGATCGTATCGTGGTTGATCTTCTCGCTATTAAGTAGCCAGTTAGATAAATAAAAACCAGACAGACACTGATCCCGTGTTTGTCTGGTTTTTTATGCTGAGCACCGCACTTAGACCTTAGTGTCTTGTGAAATTATCTATTCGCTAGGCTTTTTCTGAAATACGACTTCGCCACCTTGGAAAACGCATAGTTCCCCTGGCAGCATTTGCGCCCATTCCTCGTCATGCGTCAGCGGTTGAGTGGCAATCACTGTCACTACGTCTTTATCACTGGTCACTTCTTGAAAATTTATGCTGATGTCTTCATCAGACAATGTGGCTTTTTTAAACGGCGCCCGTCTAACAATCCAATGTAGCTTAGTAGTACAGAAGCAATACAACGCAGTACCATCGGACAACATCATGTTAAAAACACCTTTGTCTTTCATCTGCAACGCCAGCTCAGTAATCGCCTCAGCAAGAATAATGAGATCAGGTTCTTGCTCGCCAAAACGAGTCGACAACTGCTCTATCATCCAGCAAAAGGCACGCTCTGAATCGGTACTGCCTAATGGCTGATGTATTCCGACAGGCAATAACTCAGCCCCTTCAAGCTGGCCATTATGCGCATAAGTCCAGGTTTTTCCCCAGAGAACTCGACTAAACGGATGCGTATTAGGCAAACTTACCGCCCCTACATTTGCTTGGCGAATATGACTAATTACTATGTCACATTTTAGCGAACTCTTGCTCATCACCTCCGCTAAATCTGAATCACAACTCGGTCGCGGATCATGCATGGTCCAAACATGACCATCTCGATACATAGCCATCCCCCAACCATCACGATGCGGACCTGTTCTTCCACCGCGGGCTATTAACCCTGAAAAACTAAAACAAATGTCGGTAGGGACATTTGCACTCATACCTAACAACTCACACATCGTCTGATTCTTCATCCTGATAACGGCTTCTCGGCGCAGATCGTCGAGAAAAAATAAATACTAATAAAATAAGAATGAAAGCAACGAAGCCAATAACTGCGTAGATAAACCAGCTGGCCTGAGTCATAGTGGTGACTTCTTTGGTTACTTTTTCTACTATCCCCTTATTGGGCTTGTCATCAGTTTGCGCGACAGGTTCATCTTGAACTTGTGTCGTTCCAACATTGACGACATCCACATTCGGCGGCACAACCAACCCATTTACTACCTGATTCTGAGGCAAAGTCTCGTCACTATTTGGCTCATCTTGCGCTCTAGTAAGATTGCCTATTTGAATATTGATCTGGTCATTATCCTGACGCTCAATAGTCCAAGTTGGAGTGCTGTATTTAAGTTTTTCGCCTGACTGAGTGACACCCACTAATTCGGCACTGGCTTTAACAAAAGCATTTGGCGAAATAGGCACTATCTTTTCCCAATAACCTTGACTAATGAAAGGCATGGATTCTAATTTTTGAGAGCCGTCGGAGTAAGTCAGCTTAAGCGTTACGCTAGATAATGAAGCGTTAAGTTTGGCGTTGGTAGGACTTACTGAGAAAGTAATTAAATTTGCCCCATTATTTTTAACACCAAAATGCACCGCAGGTTGAACCGTGAAATATTGACGCACCTTACGGGAGAAGGTATCGCCATGAATGGTACTGCTCAACTCATAAAGACCGGGGTTACTAACGCCTTCAATGCGACTTTTATACTCAGTGCCAACTTGATTCATAGCTACCGTTAATACAGGCGTTTTACTTCCTCCTGCGATTCGCGAGAGTTTCTGTGTAACCGTTGTTGAACCTAGGACGTCAGGTTCACTAACCGGTATCCCGTCTTGGAACAGAGCCACATTTGAATCAATAGCCTCTTTTGTAAAGCTAAGCGGCGCTATTTTAGTCGCTTTCGCCACCAAACTTGATAGTACTCGAACCTGGGTCCGCTTAAGGTTCACATTTTCAACACGCCAATGGCCGGCTTCTGGTTGTGTCACAGTTACTAAGGTGTAATGCGGCGCATCAGAAACATGCACTCCAGGGCGTTCAACTAGTGGGAGACTTTCTCCATTAGGCTGTATAATTTTTGGAACTACCCCAGTCGCGTGCAACATTTCAAATGTCACTTCATCGATATTTGAATCAACATCAAAACCATTATCGATTAAGGGAAGCTCTTCTGCAGGGGAAGCCTGACTATAAATACGATCAAAGGTATCAAGTAAGTCTTCCGGAACCGCCACTTCGGTATGCGTTGCGTTGGTTCGATATGACAAATGATCCAGCAAAGCCTTATCCGTGTAGCCAGTTAGAGAAATGGTATGAAGATGTATCCCTTTCTCCTCTAATTGCTGAGTAATAGCTCCCCATATACGCTGACGAGAAGCCTCGTTGACCTGCTCATCTAAGCTAATATCAACCATACCATCGGTAACCAATATCCATTCTCGATTAAAACCAGGGGCAAGCCCTGCTGTATCCGGTGTTTTAAGGAGCATAGTGAGAATGGACTCAAGATCTGTTTTGAGATCTTCAGTGTTATAATTACTAACGTAATTAGCGAGCTTGGCTTTAGAGGAAGAAGTAATCAGTGATTCTGGAAAAAGCACTCTGGGTTTTTCACCAAAAAGCCACACGCCTATTGTGGCTTTATTCTCAGGCGCTAGGTCTGAGATAAGCCGTAATGCTTCGGCAGTGATTTTATTAGGATCACTGGTTTGCATGCTACCAGAAGCATCGACAATAATTCGAAATTGAGTATCAGCCTGGCTAAAAGATGACCATAAGGAAACAAAAACAAAACAAAGCACTACACCTATCTTCAACTGTTTCACTAGCGACCACCTCTTGGTGTTATTAGGGCTGAATCAATACGACATCCAGTTAAAATCAATCGACGTCATAAGGCTCTGGAAGACCATGAACCCACTTGATTATATGGGTTTCCCAATCCTCTTCGTCAACCGACTTTTCACTTATTGCGTAATCACGAACACTTAAACCTTGACGCAACATTTCCTTATTATTACCGACAACCAACGGGTGCCAATTCGGCAAATCGCCCGTTTCATGCAGCACTCGATAGCTGCAGGTATCAGGTAACCAATGGAATGTTTCTATTTGATCCGAGGTCAATGTAATGCATGAGGCGACTTTCATTTGTCGCGTGTCATACACCTTACACTGACAAGCTGAAATATTGAGCTGTTCACAGGCAAGATTGGTGTAGAACACATCTGCAGTGTCTTCATCTTCCAGTTTTTGAAGACAACACTTTCCACACCCATCACAAATCGACTCCCACTCAGGATCGCTCATTTGATCCATTGCTGTTATCTTCCAAAACGGCTCATAACGCTTAGCAATCATAATCAGTAAACCGCCTCAGTTGGCGTTTTATAAAGATCTAATAAATACTCATCTTTCACAGGAGGAAGTTGCAAATAAAACCCCGTTTCCCGAATCCCTTTAATGACTTTTTCCGTGTTCGCACGAGCTAATTTCTGTTCTTTTGTTAACAACATCGTCATGGCACTAATGCCTGCGCCGAATCGTTTCATTAGCTCTTCTGGTATTTCTTTTAGGCCAGTCTTCTTCTCTACGTATAAATACATGCCATCATGCTTAGACGAGCGAAAAACTTCGACAATCAAATGTTGTTTCATAGTTTTCTCAAGGTTTTAATGTTCTATTTCGGCTTTTTTGAAACGTTCAAGAACAGGATCAATAATCACTTCTCGACGCCAGCCAGTCATCGCAGGGTTCTGCCAATCAATAACAGAGCCATCAAATAGATGATGAACCAATGGCTCTAACAACTTACGCTTTAACATCGCTTCTGGGGCTATTTCTAATGTCTGAGCGCGCTCACGGCTATACGCCTTAATCGCTTTCGTCAAATCCCCTGCTTGTGACGGCAGCGGTGTTTCTAAAGGCAATTGAAGCTCATCTTCAGAAAGGTTTTTTACCAGAGCTACCATTCCCAAGATTTCATCGCCATACAATCGATGTTGTTTGCCAGTCAGCTCTTCCGTTTCAGAAATTGCTTTATGATGATCTGGCAATGTTTTCCCTAATGCCCATAATGTTCTGTCTTTAAGGATTTGGCCTTTGGGAATGTTTTCTTTTCGAGCTTGCTCATCACGCCAAATAAACAACATGCGCAGCAACGTGAGCCCTTCAGGCGATAGACGCCAAGCCGTTTTTACATTTGCCCAGTTTTGTTCTGGATCTGCGTTCATTTGATGTTGCCATTTTAAGGATTCACAATCCTCTAGCACCCAATCCAGCATGTTTTTATCTTCTAGCTTAGCCACCTGTAAAGGGTAAAGCTGAGCTAAATACACGACATCTAATGCTGCATAACGCTTTTGCGCATCCGTTAATGGACGTTGTATCCAATCAGAACGCGTTTCGTCTTTCGCCACTTCGATATTTAAATAAGAGGCAACCAACTTCACATAACTCAAAGACCACTGAGCGCCAGCATAGGCCTCACCGATCTGAGTATCATAGAATGGCGTAGGCAGCACACCCAACAAACGCTCGAACACATCTAAATCTTCTGAGCAGGCGTGAAATACTTTCATGACGGATGGATTAACCATTAGAGCGCGAAGCGGCTCCCATTGATCAATTGTTAGCGGATCAATTAACACCGCCTTCTCACCTTCACTGATCTGGATCAAACCCGTTATTGGGAAGTAGGTTGTACGGCGAATAAACTCAGTATCAACGGCAATTACTGGCAATTCAGCCCAGTACTTACACCACGTTGCTAACGAGTCATTGTCCGCTACCCATACAATATTCAGTGCTTGATCTTGGTTTTCCATTCTAGAGTGTTTTCCGTCCCTCTAGCGCTAACGCCAGAGTGTTGCCATCTACGTATTCCAACTCACCACCCATGGGGACACCATGAGCAATGCGACTGACGTTGATGTTTTTGGATTTTAATTTCTCAGCGATATAGTGACATGTCGCTTCGCCTTCTACGGTTGAATTAGTCGCTATAATGGCTTCTTCTACTTGATTATAGATCACTAAATTTTCTAGATGATCTAAACCCAATTCTTCCGGACCAATACCATCAATGGGTGAAAGATGACCGAGTAGTACAAAATAGCGACCATCAAACGTTCCTGCCGATTCAATGGCAAGCACGTCTGCTGGTGTTTCAACAATGCATAAATGTGTAGGATCGCGCTCTGGGTCTGCGCAAATACTGCATTCAGACTCTTCTGTTAAGGTCCGACAACTAGAGCAGCGCCCTACTTTATCCAACGCTTCACGCAGCGCCTTTGCTAATCTATCAGCCCCTTGATGCTCTCGTTCCAAAAGATATAGCGCCATCTTTTGGGCCGATTTTGGGCCAACGCCAGGTAAGCAACGCAACGACTCGATAAGCTCTTTAATTAAGGGACTAAACAAGCAAAGCTCCTAGAAAGGCATTTTAAAACCAGGAGGTAAAGACATGCCAGCGGTCGCAGCGTCCATCTTCTCTTTCTGGCTAACTTCAATATTACGAACTGCGTCATTTACCGCCGCAGCAATCAAATCTTCAAGCATTTCTTTATCGTCTGCAAACAAAGAATCATCGATAGAAACGCGCTTAACATCATGACGACCTGTCATCAGGATTTTAACAAGACCCGCACCAGATTGACCTTCAACTTCCATATTAGCCACTTCTTCTTGGGCTTGTTGAACGTTTTCTTGCATCTTCTGCGCTTGGCGCATCATGTTGCCCATTCCACCTTTAAACATAACTCTTTCTCCAATTAAACTTTAGCTTTAACAGTATCATAAACCAGTTGAGCACCCATCGTACTGGCGAGGGCTTGAACGACTGGATGTGAATTCAAATGTTCGATCGCGACTTGCAATGCGTCCGCTCGTTTGCTGGCTGCAAACTCTTCTGCGGTCACACCACTGGTGTCTTCAACCGTATCAATAATCAAAGGGACACTTTGCTCAAAAAAGTCACTCAGCGCGCCCTGAATTTGTTCGTATCTTGTCTGATTCAACATGTGCCCATACTCTAAAGGCACTTCCAATTTAATTCCCTGCTCTGTCGCTGAAATCAAACTGGAGTTCATCAATATATTTTGCACCAAGCCCGTCAACGGCAATCTGGGTGCGACCAACCACCAGAGTTTCATGGTCAATTCGCTAAAATGGTGCATCTCTGGCAATGGCATACCCAAAGCAGGTTGCGCCACAGTGTCTGGCGCTTTAGGCTCGTTGCTTTCTTCTTCTACAAGATCCGGCGCAACGACCTCAGTATCAGCGCCTAATGCTTGAACCAACTCCGCTGCTGGATTGAATGGATCAGACACATCAGCAATCGCTCGCTCTTCAGCCTCTTCTTCATCCTCATCTTCGTCGTCATCGGCTTCTACCGTCGCAGGCGCTACCGTAGAAGGTGCTTCTTTTACAAAAGGCACGTCTTTTACGACAGACTCTTCTTTCGTAACAGCTTCAGCCATCCGTTTTTCTGCAATCGACTGTTCTACAATAGCCTTTTCATTAACAGGCACTTCAACAGCTGACTCATCATTCATCAACACAGAGGCGTCTGCTTCTTTATGTGGTGTAGTAGAGCTTTTTTCAATAGGATTATTTTCAACGAAGCTACTTTCAGTCACGTTTTCTTCAAGCGCAACATCCACAGCCGTATTATTCTGCGTCGCTGGTGCGTCTTCCCATGGCGGCCGCTCAGCGTCTGACAGAGGTTCACTATGCTTGGATTCACTATGCTTGATTAGTGCATCCTCGGCATTAACGTTTTCTGCAGGAACACCACCAGCGCTCACATCATCAACGGCAACGCTATCAATAACCACATCAGCAACAACCACATCAGCAATATTCGATGCTAAATGGGTTGTTTTTGGCTCTTCAGAATACTCGTCTGCATACCCAGTAGGCATCTCATCTTGCGGCTCAGCGGCTGTCACTTCCAACTCAGCAGACAAGGTTCCAGATGGTTTTATTGACGACGAATTTATTGGCGCTTCAGTACGTGGTGGCTCTGCATAAGAAACTGACATTGGCGGCGTAGGCCTAAAGGCGATCAAACGCAACATCAGCATTTCAAAACCAGAACGTACCGTATGTGATAAATGCAAATCTCGACGACCAATCAACAAGCTTTGGTACATGAGTTGAATTTCTTCAGGGCTCACCGTCGCGGCAATATGCTGAATACGATCCAGATCGCCTTGCTGGTCCAGTAAAGCCCCTGGCACCTGTTGTTCAACAGCAACACGGTGAAGGGTGTCCAGTAAGCTCCCGCAAATAGCAACAAAGTCTGGCTGATAACCCGCCAACGCGTCTATTTTCTGCAAAACTAGCGCGGCATTTTTACTCGCCACACAGTCTAATAGATCCAATATTTGCGCTTGATTCACCAAGCCCAACATGGCCGTCACCCCAGTTTCTGAGATGGTGCCATTACCAAAGGCAATCGCCTGATCCGTCAAGCTTAACGCATCACGCATACTGCCATTGGCAGCTTGACCTATTTGCCACAACGCAGGCTGATCATAGGAAACCTGCTCCGTGGTCAATACAGTCTCTAGGTAATCTACCACCCGTTGTGGCGTCATATTTTTTAGATTAAATTGCAAACAACGAGATAGAATCGTAACAGGAAGTTTTTGCGGATCCGTAGTAGCCAGCAAGAATTTAACATGGGCCGGCGGCTCTTCCAGAGTTTTCAATAACGCATTGAAAGAGTGTGTAGACAACATATGAACTTCGTCTATCAAATAGACTTTAAAACGTCCACGCGTCGGCGCATACTGGACGTTTTCTAATAATTCTCGGGTATCTTCCACTTTCGTTCGAGAGGCCGCATCGACCTCAATCAAATCGACAAAGCGACCTTCAGCAATTTCGACACAGCTGTCGCAATGACCACAAGGTTCTGGGGAGATGCCGTTAGTTTCGCAGTTTAGGCATTTTGCAAAGATACGGGCAATGGTTGTTTTACCCACCCCTCGCGTACCGCTGAACAAATAAGCATGATGCAAACGTTGCTGACGAAGCGCATTGACCAAGGCTTGTAATACATGGTCTTGCCCTGCCATTTCAAGGAATGTTTGTGGCCGCCATTTGCGTGCTAAAACTTGATAACTCATGATAGATACTGGCTAATAAAAAGCGATTTTTTCATTGTACGGCAGTCCGGCTCATTTCGAAACCACTCATCATCTACGATGGCACTAAGAAGGACATAAGAAAGCAAAAAAATCGCGATTTAGATCAATAGTTTATATTTCGCTCAGACTGACTGAACGAAATACATAGCGGGTTACGATTGGCTTCTTTGTTCACGAACCTTGCGCTGACGTTCTTTTTCCAACGCTTTTTCTGAACGGTGCTTTTCAACGGCGCTAGAAACATCTGCACCAATGTGCTCTTCGCCACGAGAACGGGCTAATTGCACCTGACGCTCGCGTTCGACAAAACGCTGGCGCTGCTCATCGGTGTACTTATCAAAGCAATGCACACAACTCACGCCTTGCTGATAGCGCTCGTCTTGTTTCTCTTCTTCCGTAATGGGCATACGGCACGCATGACACTGGTCATAATCACCTTTTTCAAGGTCGTGATTCACAGAAACCCGATTATCAAAGACAAAACATTCGCCTTCCCACATGGTTTCTTCTTTTGGCACTTCTTCTAAGTACTTTAAGATGCCGCCTTCAAGGTGATACACCTCTTCGAAGCCTTGCTCTAACATATACGCTGTGGATTTTTCACAACGAATACCACCCGTGCAAAACATCGCTACTTTCTTTTGTTTCTTGGGGTCCATGTTTTCTTTCACGTACTCAGGAAACTCACGAAAGGTGTCTGTTTTTGGATTGACGGCATTTTTGAATGTGCCAATTTGCACTTCGTAATCGTTACGAGTGTCGACTAAAACGACATCAGGATCAGAAATTAAGGCATTCCATTCACTTGGCTTAACATAGCTGCCCACCACACGTTTAGGGTCGATGCCTTGCACACCCATGGTCACGATTTCTTTTTTCAACTTCACCTTAGTGCGATAGAAAGGCATGTCTTCATCGTAAGATTCTTTGCTGACGATTTTATCTAGGCCTGGCTGTTGATCTAACCATGACAACACAGCGTCAATGCCTTCACGAGATCCGGCTACTGTGCCGTTAATACCTTCGCTTGCAAGCAACAAGGTACCACGAACGCTATTGTCTTCTAATACCGTTTGAAGCGGTTCACGAAGGGATTCGAACTGAGGAAGTTCAACAAATTTATAAAGGGCACAAACAACAACTTTAGACACTTTTATCTCCTATGCGGTCTGGAACGTAAAACCAGAGCAATTAAACAAGGCGCGCATTATAGAGATTTTTTGAAGAAATTTCGAGCCTGATTAGCCGTTAAATCGACAACACAGCTATTGGTCAGGATCGAGGGTTTTTGCGGTGGTGTTATTGACCCGAAACCAGCCTGCGATGCTGTGACGTGTTCGTTTGGCGACCTTGACTTCATGTTGGAAATCTTCACTTAAGAAAACCGCCAAACGGCCTTTCTGCGGTAAAAAACGCCCTAACTCGTATCCAGAATCGTGCTCATCATAAATCACCAACTCACCGCCATCACCCTCCTGCCAATCCTCATTCAAATACAGCACGATTGAAAGAATGCGATTACTTTCTCCCTTAAAAGCATCGAGGTGTTTTTCATAAAAGGCGCCTTTTTCATAACGCGCAAAATGCGCTTCAAAATCAAACAATCCCAAAAAGAACTGACGATTTAGCACAATCCGCAAGGCTTCCATTTCGTCCAAAAATGTTTTGCGCGTTTCATTAATAGGGTCGATCCACTTGATATAATCACGGCGCGCATCCAGCACCACCTGATGATCCTGTTTGCGGCCAACCCCCGCCTGCAACATGGACTCATTTTGGATTCCCTGAACCTCCTCGATAAGCTTATCGGTGAATGCGTCTGAGAAAAAATCGTCCTGCACACTCCACCCTTTCGTATGCAGATCATTAAGCAACAAAGCGAAAGGCTCAAGACGACTAAACGCAGGTAAAAGCGCCACAGGTAAGTCATTGGGTAAAGGGTTAGCTATCACATCATCGAAGATCATAAAGAGGGAGTTCATATCCTAAGCGGCATTATTGCCAAGCCGTTTATGATACTGTAGCGTGCGAGCCGACACACTAACTTTATCCCTGCATGAAGCGTTCAACAATGACCCAAGCTTTTGTCCTACGCGACTACCAAACCCAAGCCGTAGAGGCGACCCTTAATCACTTTCGCAAAAGCAATGATCCCGCCGTCGTTGTCCTGCCTACCGGCGCAGGCAAAAGCTTGGTCATCGCAGAACTTAGTCGCTTAGCAAAAGGCCATGTTATTTGCCTTGCCCATGTAAAAGAGCTCGTCGAACAAAATCATGGCAAATTTCTAGCCACCGGCCACCAAGCAGGCCTTTACTCAGCGGGACTCAATCAAAAAGTCAGCACCGAAAAAACCACTTTCGCCAGCATCCAATCGCTGGCAGCCAACTTAGACGACTTTACTCAACCAGCCAGTTTAATCATCATCGACGAATGCCATCGTATCGACATGGCGCAAGGCAGCCAATACCAAAAAACCATTCAACACTTTGTAGCGCTTAACCCTAACACCAAGATCCTTGGCCTCACTGCCACGCCTTATCGACTCGGCAGTGGCTGGATTTATCAACACCATTACTATGGCTTTGCGCGCCCAGAAAACGACTGTTTTTTTAAAAAATGTATTTTCGAACTGCCACTACGCTACATGGTAAAACATGGTTATCTAACACCGCCGATTCATTACGATGCCGCTGTCGCTCACTACGACTTTAGCCTTTTAACCGAAAGCCTAGACGGCGAGCAAGACAGCGACGCCATTGCACTGAATGAGCTCATCCACAAGCACCCAAGAGTCACTCGCGCTGTCACAGAGCAGATCATCCAGCTGAGCGAACACCGCCAAGGCGTGATGATTTTCGCATCCACTATTGATCATGCAAAAGAAATAATAAGCTATTTACCAGACCATGAATCCGCTCTTATAACCGGAAAAACACACAACAAGGACCGCGATCGACTGATCCAAGCATTCAAAGACAAAAAGCTCAAATATCTGGTCAATGTCTCAGTATTAACCACAGGATTTGACGCCCCTCATGTAGATGTTATTGCAATCCTTCGCCCGACCCAATCGATTAGTTTATTCCAGCAAATTGTTGGTCGCGGCCTGCGTTTAAGCCCGGGTAAAAAAGATTGCTTAGTGCTCGACTACACCAACAACGGCTATGACATTTTTCAACCTGAAGTCGGTGAAAAAAAGCCCACTAAAGATTCCGTTGCCGTGCTAATACACTGCCCCGAGTGCGACTTTGCGAATACATTTTGGGGACGCAAAGACAGTGAAGGAAACGTTATTGAGCACTTTGGCCGACGCTGCCACGGATTAATGGAAACACCACACGGTGAAGAGCAATGCCACTATCGCTTTTGTTTTAAGCGCTGCCCCCATTGCAATGAAGAAAACGACATCGCCGCCCGCCGTTGCCAGCATTGCGCAGAAAAATTGATTGACCCCGATGATCAACTCAGAAACGCACTCAATCTAAAGAATAACAAAGTGCTTCGCTGCTCAGGCATCACCCTAACAAGCCAATTAGAAGATGACAGCATCAAGGTGACTTATCACGATGAAGACGGCACGACACTAAGCGAACATTTTTATTTCAAACAGAAAAAGTCGAAGCAGAAGTTTAACGAAGAATTCGGGCGACGTGTCGCGAACAGCACGCACCCGATCACTTTTGAACACGCTGAAGACGCGATGAAGTTCGAATCGTACCTACCAACTCCGGATTTTGTGATTGCTAAAAAGCAAAAACATCATTGGCAAATAACTGAAAAACTCTTTGATTACCAAGGGCCATATCGCAAAGCCAATGACCTTACCTAAGAACCATAATGCTTAAGGTTTTTTCAGAGCATTTTTATAAGAAGCATCAAAAGGCAAATTGAGTTTAGCAAGGTGGTCAATGGCTGCTTGCCCTAGAACACCACTAGGAATCCCACCTAGCAATACCATCCAGTAGTTTGCCGCCATGTTTTCTGCAAAAATCGAAGCGGTTTTCTCATCGACGCCAACTTGTTTAAAGCGCTTAGTTACGCCCTCGATAATCACTTGTATTTGTTTAGTATGAAAACCGCCGTGTGCAAGACTATCGAACAGCACAAGCCGCGCAAACTCAGCGTATTTATCATAAAAAGAAAACAGCACATCGGCCATTTGAAGAAGATAATCGGATGGAGAAAGGCACGATGTCTGGGCATTAGCAGCATTTCTAAGCGCTACATCCATCTCATCGAAGAAAATATCTTTTACAAGAGACAATTTATCAGGAAAGTGTACAAAGAGAGTACCTACAGCAATTCCTGCTTGATTACTCAAGAAACGCGTACTCGTTGCCTCTATGCCTTTTGTTAAAAAAGCATCTTTTGCAATCTCTTTAATTTTCGAACGAGTATTGGCTTTTTGTGTTTGGCGCACGCTCACGAACTTTCCTCAGTACAAAAAAGATCGTTCGAGTTTATCGCGTCATAATTTTGAAAACGAGCGCTATTTTAAAATTACTAATTTAAAAAGCGCATTTGATCAAAAGGCATTCCATTGAGACGACTATTTAAATCGTCCATAAAACTTATTATGCGTTTTGCATTCATACCAAAATCGCCTTTCCCAACACGAGAACAAGATCGCATATCAATACGCACTTTATCGCCTTCTGTCATCACCCTGAGAACAACATCATCTCTAAAACCAAAAATAGGGGTTCTTGCCGTTGCTTCAATCAGACCTACTTCAGGATAAGTTGCATCTAACTGCCACCCCCTCTCCACAACAAGAGCCAGTGCTTTTTGATAGGCCATCTGAGCACTTTTTTTAGTCATCACCGGTTTTACATTTGGGTAGTTGGCAATCTGTATAGCCGCCCATTTAGGGTCATAGACCAAACCATTTTCATTAGACTTGCGTAGAAAGTTAACATTAATAAATTCTGGTGGCATTTTGGTGTCTGTCGTAATGTCATGGATATTTGGAAGATTAATGCGCTGCGCATAAAAAACAATCCACATCAAACTATAAACAAGCGAAACGACCAATACCAAACCAAAAAAACGTTGACTAGAAACATTGCACTCTTTACGGCAAACAAAAATAGAAAGAGCGGCTAAGGTTGATAAGATCAAAGCAGCACAAACACTTTGTTTTAATAGTGAAAAACCGATCAAGGGCTCGAACAGCCCGATCCTCACACCTGCAATTGAAATAAACGCTGCACATCCAACTAACATTAATAGGATATAAAGCACAGGAGAGATATAACGACTCATAGATTACTCATGCCATATTGGTATACGCACCTTAGCGTGCAACGATGCCAACGAACAGAAGGTAAATAACGCTTTAGCTTTGATTCCTTGATATTTGCATATTTTCAGTAAATGATTCAAAAAGACACGATAAATACGGCTCTTTTTGCCTTTTATAGGCTTTTAAACAAGAAGGACTAAGGTATGATACGCGCCCAATATTTAGCAACAACCAAACAAGCAGACATATCAATTCAAATACGTAATCCATAGATCAAATTACAAGCGACATCATGCTCCCAAAACACCCTCTCCATAGCGTTGACAATTTACGCTTAGAATGCCAAAAGCACGCTCGGCGACCTTTTATCGCGAGAGGTTCAAAAGCCAATCGCTGCCCTTCTTGCCTAATGGCGACATTTGCTTGCTTCTGCGCAGAGAGAAAAACCGCCCACGCTTCCATTAATTTCATTTTGCTTTTTCATCGCGATGAAATCCACAAGCCCACCAATAGCGGTCGTCTTATTGCCGATTGCTATCCAGCTGATACACAGGCATTTCTATGGGATAGAACGCAGCCGGATGATGCGCTAAAAGCACTTTTAGAGGAAAGAAAAGGGACATGTACGTTATTATACCCGCACACAGAAACCGCCGAGAGGCAAAAAAGACACGTTCGAACTCTCCCGCTTCCGAACGTAGAGAGCAATACAAAACACACATTTATTATTCTTGATGGAACCTGGAAACAGGCCAGTAAGATGTTCCATCAAAGCGAGTGGTTAAAAGACATTCCGCACTTTGAGATAAACAGCCAAGCACAACGGTCTTTCTTAGTAAGACATTCAGGCCATGACATGCAATTTGCAACCGCCGAAGTTATTGCCCTGCTACTAGACAACCTTGGATATGAGGCACAGTCCAGAGACTTGCTTCACTACTATCAAGTTTTTAACCAAAAATGCCTTGCCAGCAGAAAGCGAGGCGACATAAAAGAATGGCAAGATTAAGCTCGCAAAAGCAAAGACGCCATGCCGCTAGAATGAAACTGCACTGCCTGCTTCTTTTTCTTAGCCACTAAAATAGGTCCGTTATCGAGAAACAAGAAAGCCTTCCAGCTTCGCTTAAAGACAGCCCAAGGCAGCTCAAAAACCAACTCATTGTTACAACAAAAAAACACTAACGTGTCATCACCCCAAGCAGCTACATGTTCCAAAATATCCTCTGGAAGACATGCGCCCTCAGACTCCCAAACATTCTCCCACTTAACTTGCACGGCACTTTGACCCTTTATCCAATCATTATCGGTGAAATGATCTGGGTGAATTTGAGAGTCGCTAATATAATCACGCCAAATATTGCTTGCTCTCGCTTCATCTAATAAGCGAATTTGAGCTAAATCCGCTGCTTCAACCTTGGGGTCTTCGCGTTTAAAAATCCAATTTTTTGAAAAACTATCTAATAATTGATACGCCATAATTCACTATACAAATCCAAAAGGTGAAAAAAAATAACCTAAATCATGAAAAACGATCGTTTGTTTGAATGATTAAGCTCATTTAATATTTAAAATGTTGTAATAAAACAACATTTAACTTAATTAGTACTTATCTTTAATTTTAGTATTTTACATACTAAGGAGCATAAAATGGACTCTCAAGAACAATACGAAGCACTTCTAAAAGACTGGGGCTTTGAAGATCGCAGTGCAATACGCCGTGCACGTCGTGAGAAACGCGCTCAAAACGTAAAGACATCAACTTCTTTCTTTAAGAAAATGTTTTCTTTTTCAGGCTCAGACACATCAATCACGCAATCGTCACTTGAAAACAACAAAACACAAGCTTCGCTTTTAATGGCCGCTAGCGTATCTTAACGGATTTTTTTAAGGAGAGAAAAACAATAACAACCTCTCTTCCACTCCCCCCGCTAAATTCGTTATTATCACAGCTTATTCATAACGAAGCACCCTCTCTATGGCTTACCTCTATAAAGCAGTGATCTTTGATTGCGATGGCGTTATTGTCGATACAGAAAACATTTCAAACGAAATAATGAAGTCTATGCTGCTACAACATGGCCTCATACTTGATGACAAGCTATTACATGAAAGATTTACAGGCTTCACTAACCAAGAAAACCTAAAAGCTGCTGAAGAATTACTGGGCAAAGCCTTACCAGAAAGTTTCGATGATGATTATAGAAAGGCATTTCACGCGACCATTGATAAGCACCTAGAACCTATTAATGGTGTTCTTGATTTATTAAGTAAAATTACAGTTCCTATTGCAATGGCGACCAACGCACGACGCAAAGAAATGGAATTTAAGCTTAATAAAATCAAACTTACAGAAAGATTTTCAACACGCTTTTGCGTAGAAGATGTCGAAAACGGCAAACCCAAACCTGACCTGTATTTAAAAGCCGCAGCGGCACTTAATGTTACGCCCGCAGACTGCATTGTCATTGAAGATTCTATCGCAGGGATTACCTCTGCTCGGGCTGCCGGCATGCGTGTACTCGCCTTTAGCGAAACACTTGATGCAAAACTACAAGCCAAGGCTGGCGCAACACAGAGCTTTGCCACCATGAAAGAGCTGGAAACGTTACTTGGCCTGTAATTAACGTTCATAGACGACACACGCCAAGCAACACGATTCCATCTCTGCACTAAAGTGATTGCAATTGCTTAAGCAAACTCTTTGGCAACTCATGAATCGTCAATGTTCCAGTGTCTGCATTGAAAGAAATCGATTCGCCAAGCAACTCACTGTCGAAACTCAGAGTCAGTGCGCGAGAACTTCCAGAAAGGCGAGTCAGTTTTTTCAATGCGGCTTTTTCAACAAAGATTTCTTGCTCCATCTGAAAGGTTTCAGAACTAGCGATTTCCAAGAATTTATTGGCTTGCTCAATAGAAAAACGAGATTCAACTTCGTTGGCTATTTGCTGTATGGCCAACGGCTCTCGCTCTTCCGCTTTCGATTGACAATGTTCAGATACCACTCGTTTAAAATCGTTCGCTTGCTTGGTTGGCAACCCCTCAGATTGACAAAAAGCAGACGTTAAGTCGACAAGCTTACGCGTTTCTTTCGCCGCAACTTTAGGCTCATCACAACCAATAAACTGCGTAAAATACTCACTTTCGTGCTTTGGCGCACGACCAAAACGAAACGCAATATAACGACCTTCATCACCAGTGCGCCAAGCATTGAGATTAATGCGTAACGCCATATGTAACTTTTCCATCTCAATCTGTTCTACTTGAGAAAGACTAAGATCCGCGCCTAGGCCAATGCCTTGCTTACGCTTCAACATAACTATGTATAAAAAATGAGTATCGTGAAGCTCATAATGATTGAACCACAACAATCCCCCTTCCGCTTCTTCGACTGGCTCTAGATATTTAAGATACTCAGCCGCACAATTTTTTGAAAAAACCTCAAAATCTTCGAAGACATTTTCTTTAAAATGCTTATTCAATAATGCTGGTAATTGCGACCCCTCTTCACTCCCTTCAGGGTTTGAAAAACGACCTGTATTCATACCAGATCGATTGAACAAATTAGTGACCTGCTCTGAAAGCGCTTCAGCCTGTGCATCAACAGGATTCTCATTTGGGCGCGCAATTAATATCGCTTTACGCTCTCCGTCATGTTTTTGAATTTCATGTACAATCAAGTTGGTAATAGACACCAGCAACCTCTTACGTTTAGTATGAATAAATTGTGACCACCTCTGAAGAGGCAAACTTAACACCAATAGCTAAGCCATGACCCAACCAAAAACCACGAAAAAAGACACTCGAAACGAAATTGATTCTTTAGTAGAGGAATTTATTAAGGCTAACGGAAAGATCCAGCAAGTTGATATGGGCGAATCCGGTCTTGTTGACGGCAAGTATAACACGTCACACATGGGCTTTAGCGAGCCAAGAAAAGAGCGCACGCCACTTAATCATGTTGTCGCCGCCATTCAACAACGCAAAGGCAGCAAAACCCCACCACCAGCCCCGCTTAAAATGAATAGAAAACCAAAAAAGAAAATCATTTACGATGACTTTGGTGAACCTTTACGCTGGATTTGGGAAGAATAAGGTAAACTATCCCGTTCGATACACCCCTAACCATATCGTCTTAAAAAGGCGTAAAATACTGTAACGCTATTTATTAAAGGGAGTTTTCATGTCAATTCGCTACCTGCATGCCATGATAAGAACAGATAAGCCAGAAGAGAGCCATACATTTTACACCGAAGGGCTAGGCCTTATTCAAACGCGCCGCTTCGACAGTGAAGCCGGAAAGTTTTCGCTCATTTATTATGCTGTCGCAAAAGGTGAACCGGAAGTTGAGCTTACTCATAATTGGGACGATCGCAACTACACGAATGGAGATCAATTTGGTCATTTAGCCTATGAAGTAGATGATATCTACCAGACATGCGAAAAGCTGCAATCTATTGGCGTCACCATACTTCGTCCACCTCGTGATGGGCACATGGCTTTTATCAAAGACCCAAATAACATCTCCATTGAACTACTACAAAAAGGTCAATCACTAGAAAAGGCCGAACCATGGCTATCTATGGAGAACACGGGAAGCTGGTAGCTTACAAAAACTTACAGACTGCCTATAACGCTACAAAAATCCTATAGCCTCCGGGAAGAGGCATCGTTATATTAGGTCAATATACAGAAGTACAGGGAATTCAAGATAATGAAAATAGCATTCAAAACACTTTACACTATTAGCTTGCTATTAATGCTTAGCAGCACGAGCCATGCCGAAAATCTTTTTAACAGCAATGTTCGTCAAGGACTAAACGACCAAGATAAAGATGGTGTAATAGACATACGCGATCGCTGCCCTAACACCACCCGAGGCGATGCAGTTGATACTAATGGCTGCCCTACTGCCACATCAAAAATGATGACTCTTGATATTGATATTTTGTTTGACTCAGGAAAAGCCATCGTCAAACCAAAGTTCTACCCTAAAATCAAAAAACTTGCTGACTTCTTAAAAGAACACAAAGACAGTCATGTTGTTATTGAAGGTCACACTGATAACGTAGGGTCTGAAAAAGCAAACCAAGAGCTATCTCAGAAGCGCGCTTCCGCCATAGCAGATGTTCTCATCGACAGCTTTAGAATATCTCCAAAGCGTGTAAAAGCAATTGGTTATGGCGAAAGCCGTCCAATCGACAAAAACGACACTCCTGAAGGGCGCGCTCGTAACCGTCGCGTTATTGCTGACATCTATGCAGAAACAAAAGCAGATGCCGAACGCTGGACAATCTACAGTGTTGATAAAAACACTCATACAGCGCCACACAAGCAATAATAAGCAAAAGTCGTTGACTTGATTAAACAAGTCGGCGGCTTTTACTTTAAAGACCTGCATAAAAAATCACGACGACTCCTGTAATCACACCAACCTCCCCACCCTTAACAAATAAAAATACTTATCAGAAAATACGAGAGCAATACTCTGCCTTCTTGAACAATACCAATCAGGTATTTTCTAACAGATAAGATTATAGAAAGTGAAGCGCAACATTATAATTTATGATTTTTTATAGCCTGAATAATCGACCCTAACATTCGCCAATAAATAAAGAAACGCAGAGTGTATATATTCGATTTGAAAGATTTAGAAAGAACTATAGAAGGGAATTATATTCTTAACAGGGAGGTAATCAAAAAAACAGCCTATTAACTAAAGTATTAATAGGCTGTTTTTTATTTTTTTACATATTACTACAGACTGCGGTTAAAGCACCATCAATCGCTTTCACAACAATATCAATTTCATCACGAGTAATGATCAATGATGGAGCAAGGCAAACTGTGTTGTTGTGTTCTTTAAACGAACGGTTAGTACGACCAATAATAACACCATTCGCCATACAGTGACCCGCAACAGCAATCACAACACTCTCATCAACTGGTTCTTTCGTTACGCGATCTTTTACTAACTCGAAACCTGCAAACAAACCTTTACCACGAACATCACCAATAATTGGATGCTTATCCATCAGCTCTTTTAGTTTCTTAAGAAGGTATTCGCCTTGTACTGTCGTATTTTCAAGCAAATTCTCATCTTCTATGATTTGCATGTTGACTAGAGCGGCAGCAGGTCCAGCAGTACATCCACCAAAAGTAGAGATATCGCGGAAGTACCCCATGCGAGGATCTTCATCTTCTTTAAACGCTTCAAAAACGGCTTCTGTAGTGACTGTACAAGAGATTGCGGCATAACCAGAAGCCACACCTTTAGCCATAGTAACGATGTCTGGCTGGATATTATAATGCTGATAACCAAACCATTTGCCTGTTCTACCTAGACCACATACAACTTCATCGATATGTAGCAAGATATCATATTGACGACATATTTCTTGAACTCTAGCCCAATAACCTTCTGGCGCTTCAATCACACCACCACCGGCTGTAATAGGCTCAAGACAAAGGGCACCTACTGTTTCAGGCCCTTCAGCTAGAATTACTTTTTCGATTTCATTAGCGGCCCACACACCATACTCTTCACCGCTAGCATCAATCTGTGCGCGATATTCGCAACAATGAGGCACTTCAACAAAATCAGGAACAAAAGGACCATACTGATTTTTTCGTTCGAACTGACCAGTCGCACTCAATGTCGCAATAGTAGTACCGTGATAATCTCGATCACGATAAAGAATTTTTGTTTTTTTACCGCCATATTTTTTATGAGCAATTTGACGAACAAGCTTGAAGGCTTTTTCATTCGCTTCTGAACCTGAGTTTGAATAGTAAACTCGGCTCATGCCTGGCATTTTATCAATCAATTTTTTAGCGAAAAGAGCGCCAGGAATATTACCTGCAGTTTGAGCAAAGTAGTTCATTTTAACCAATTGATCGCGAACGGCATCTGCAATTTCAGTACGTCCATAACCAACGTTTACTGTCCATACAGCACCAGAAACCGCATCAAGGTATTCATTTCCTTTAATGTCCCAAACACGTAATCCTTTACCGTGAACAATAACCATAGGATCATTTTTTTCATATGGTTTATGCTGACTCAAATGGTGCCAGACATGATTTTTGTCATTATCAATTACATCTAAAGAATCAAAATTTTCAG
The DNA here is from genome assembly GCF_038155025.1 of Marinomonas sp. TI.3.20. Taxonomy (NCBI): domain Bacteria; kingdom Pseudomonadati; phylum Pseudomonadota; class Gammaproteobacteria; order Oceanospirillales; family Oceanospirillaceae; genus Marinomonas; species Marinomonas sp. TI.3.20. The sequence goes on from NZ_JBAKAS010000018.1 coordinate 30,433, forward strand.
TATCGTACTTCATACAAACCTCATTAATATTCAACAAAGATCAAGCTAACTGTTTCTAGCACCTGACATTTCACTTTAATCATTCAAAATTACGCTTTTATACCAATAACCCATAGAACCAGATCAAATGATTTATTGAGACCAGAGAATGCTATTCAAAAGATATCAACTTAATATAAAAGCGGAGTGTTTTTTTAAAAAAGTATTAGAGGGAGAATCAATGATCCTCCCTCTAAAAATAATTATCTTTTATAGGTGCCCACGTAAGGCAAAAAATAATTGAATTGCAGTATTAGACTTTAGATAACCAAAGTTTTGGTGTAACTCATTTCGCGAATCGCATATTTGATGCCTTCACGACCAATACCACTTTCTTTTACACCACCAAAAGGGAAATGTTCAGTTCGGAAGCCTGGACCTTCATTAACAGCTAAGGTACCGACATCTAATGCTTCAAATAAGAAACGAATAACGGATAGGTTATTACTAAACACACCGCCCTGAAGGCCATATGCCGTATTGTTGATAATTGGAACAATGTCTTCAATGTTATCAAATTTAAACAATGGCATTACAGGACCAAATGTCTCTTCTATCATAACGTCGCTGTCAGCTTGGACATTTTCAAGAATAGTCGGGTGTACGAAGCTACCTTCATACTTATTGCCCAAGGCAACGGTTGCGCCATCTTCAATGGCTTTTTCGATACGCTGGCGAATTTCTGTTGCCGCACCGATATTAATAACGGGACCAACAAATGTCTTATCATCCATAGGATCGCCAATAACGAGCGCAGAACTTTTTTCAACCAACAAATCACGGAACTTATCGTAAACAGATTCATGAATAAACAAGCGCTTAGCCGCAGTACAACGCTGGCCCGCTGTCGCAAAGCGGTGATTAATCGCTGAATTAACAGCCGCTTCAATATTGGCATCATCCATAATAATCAATGGATCATTACCACCAAGCTCAAGCAACAATTTTTTATAGCCAGCAGCAGCAGCGATCGCATTGGCCGCCGCGGTTCCGCCAGTGAAATTGATTGCATTAACGTCTGAATGACCATTTAGTCGATCTAAGTCTGACACCTGTGGCATACAGAATTGCAATACACTTTCAGGCATTCCAGCTTCATAGCAAAGCTCAACTAAAAGCTGAGAAGATGCCGTGTTTTGTGGGCCAGGTTTGAACAATATACTATTACCGGCGGCGTAAGCTGGACCAATTTTATGAATCGCAATATTAATTGGAAAGTTAAACGGTGTAATACAAAAAATGGTGCCTAGCGGGCGCCAGCAAACGACACCAATCTTACCACCAGCAGAAGCATAAGCATCTGAATCAAGTGTTTCACCACTAATCTGACGAGCTTCTTCACTGCTTGCAATACATGCATTGACCGCACGCGTCATTTCAACTCGTGAGTCTGAAATTGTTTTTCCAGTTTCACGAGTAACAAGCGCGGCCATTTTTTCCGCATTTTCTTTAAGAAGAACAGCTAATTTACCCAAAACATTTGCACGTTCAAAAGCCGCTGTTTTTGCTTGGACTTTTTGACCTTGCTTAAGCAAGGCAAGTTTCTCTTCAATCTGTGCCCAGCTAGTGAATTCATATTCACCGATTTTTTCATTGCTATAAGGGTTTTCTAACGTATAAGTTTGGCTCATAACGATTACACTCCTAGTTGGATTAATTGATAAACAATACGACCGGCAGCAATAAGCAACGCCAGCTTCATTAGTAAAAAGAAAACATTTGTACTGACAAACCGTAAAACAATAACACCAAGTTTCGCACCAATAACGGCGGCTAAACTCAGCACAATAATAAGATAAGCATTATCAATAAATGAAAAGCCTAAGAATATATAAGCAGGAATTTTGGTTAGATGAGTAAACATTTGCATAACAGATTTGTTACAAACAACTTCTTCTTTACTCATATCATCCCGCATAAAAAACACGGCTAACAAAGGGTCTATTGCCCCAACCACAATCCCCATACAACCGGTCACCATTCCAACCCAGAAAAAGTTACCGTTGCTAACTTTAAAATGTGGCATTCGCTTCGGTTTGAACAACGTATAAAAAATTAACAAAACTAGAATTAATAAAGGGAAAAACTGCCCGACATATTGAACAATGAAAAAGGTGGTAATTGCCGCACCTATCGCCGTTCCAAAAGCAAATGGAAGGCACATAGCCCAACGAATATGCGACCGAAGAAACCAACTGCGAGCGGCATTATTAAAAACTTGCACCACACCGTGAATAGCAATAAGAGGCTTGACCGGCATAAACACACTCATTGCGGAAAACATAAGAACGCCACCTGCCATCCCTGTAATCGATGTAATCGCAGAAGCTAAAGCAATCGCCAATGAAAGCCATACCAGACTTTCATTTGATAAAGACACTACATCCATCTGTTACCCTTAATACCATTCAGTTGTGTTTAGGCTTTACAGTGTAGGAAGAAGCAAAAATGCTTCATAGGTCCAGTTTAGAATTAGTATAAGTCCACTCTAATTTATTGATTAATTTGATTTTTTTAGATTTCCATAAAAGAAAACCACTTTAGAAAAGTGGTTTCACGGCCGATCAGAAAACCAGAGCATTAAATCATGTCGATACTTTAACCAAATCGCTCCGCCAAAAATGGCTTAAGATTATCTGTATTTTCTGGGTTCTGAATACAATGACTAATAAGCTTTCCAGTAATGGCACCAAAAGTAAGCCCTAAGTGACCATGCCCAAAAGCTACCTTAACTCTTGGATATCTTTTTAAGGGGCCAATAACAGGTAATGAATCCGGTGTCGACGGCCTACTTCCAACCCAAGTCGAATTGACTTGCAAGTCATCACCTAGCATCACATTAGCGTGTTGCAGCAGCGTATCTAAACGCGGCTCAACTATTGGAGCGTTTTCAAATGCAAACTCAGCCATACCCGCTAAACGAATACTGTCTTCCATTGGCGTCATAAAGATTGCTTTGTCTAGCCAACCAACAGGACGAGTCAATTTTTTAGGCCCTGCGTTTAACGCCAAATGGTAACCGCGTTCGCTCACCATCGGAATGTTCACACCCAAACGAGACAAGATAGTTTTTGAGGCTAGCCCGGCACATACCACGACTTCATCAAAGCTCATCGTTGTATCGCTTAAATGGACAGACACATCACTTTCTCTAGGCGACAAAGCAATCACTTCATCTTGCTGAATACTGCCACCATTACTTATAAAGTAATGTGCATACTGACGGCTTAATTCGATAGGACTGATAGTAAATCGCGTGTCTGGATAAAAGACTCCACCAGAGTGAAATCGAGCAAGATCAGGTTCCATTTCTTGTGCTTCATCCGCACTAACAAAGCTCATGTTTACACCTTGATCTTCACGTTCTTTTAGATCACCTTTTTGAGCTTTGACAAAGTTTTCAGTCGTTGAAAAAAGCCCTAAACATCCCTCAGATCGTATCAAGTCTTGCGCACCAGTAAGCCCTATAAGCTCTTGATCCGCTTCAACGCTTCTCTCCTGAAGAAACCTCATGGCAGCTTTGCCTTGAGTATATTTCCCCTTAAAGCAAGCTTTGGTAAATTCGTATCCATAGGACATTATATGTGGAAGGTAGCTCCCTTGAATGGACAAGGAGCCATTTTTATCCATTAGCATTCCAGGGACTTTTCGCATCATTGAAAACTTAGCAAATGGCAGGCGTGCATAATCAGCAAATAAGCCAGCATTACCAAAAGACGTTCCCATCCCAGGTGCCTGTTTATCAATTATTGTCACTCTATAACCGGCTTTTTGTAGATAAAGCGCCGTTGAAAGCCCTACAATACCAGCGCCCAATATTCCAATGTGTTTATCTTGCATACTCACTTTGCGATAAATATCACCGCCCCCCAAAAATTAAACGCCATCGATACCAATTTAGTTATTCTAAAAATAGAGCGTTAGCTATTATTTGCTCTGATAATCATCATTACAAATCGCAAATATTTAACAGTTGATTAGATTTTCTTATGTTTAAAGCATTAGATGGAGTAAAAACGGGTTGTTAAGGTGACCTTAGAAGGTGACCTTTGACCTTAGAAAGAGGCTTTAGAAACTTAAAGCCGGTTATTACGACAGAGAAGACATTGTCGGTGAAGGGTATCGTGAATGCATTTTTACTGATTTCGCTTACTAACATAAGGCTTGAAATTGCCCTATCCTGTATAATTCTACCGTTCATCTCAAATAGTAAGCATAAATAGGCCTCCAATTTTTTCATCCCTGCGTCACTCTCACCTCACAAGAAATTCAAAACGTCTCATTAGTTATCCAGCAACGGGATAGAACAGTAAGGAAGCAATATGGCAACGCCACCCAAAAAACATAAGAAAAACTTATATAATCAAACATTTTTCCGAATTGTATCTAAATTCCGTTTATGTAGACTCGATACTAAGAAAAAAATAAGTAATTTGGCATCACTGCCCAGCCAAAACAATGCAGAGTGACAATAAAGCTCTTCAAAACAAAAAAACATGATGTATTAAGGTCGAAAAATGGACAGAAGAAAAATTGATATATATCTATCAACCTTTTTGATTATTATTTCAGCAATAATCCTAACGGATAATAATCTGGTAGAAGGCGGCGCTGAAAGCAATATAAGCTCTATGTTTTTACCTAGATTTGCCGCGTGTTTAATTATTATTTTTTCACTAACGATTGCCATTCAATCCTTGATGAAATTAACCAAACACACTGAAATAACAGCCAATGAGATCATCCCGACTGAAGGGTTATCAGGTGTTTTTATTTATATCGGAATATTAATTACCTACTGGATAGCAATGCTTTACTTGGGGTTTTTGATATCAACTCCCTTTATCATGATCGCCGTTGCAGTGCTTCTTGGAGGTCGAAGATGGGGTTCTATTATTACCATGTCTATCGCCACCTCTTTAATAATATTTTACGGCTCTAAAATATTTCTACGAGTCTACCTCCCCACTTGGACTCTATAAAGGAAACGTCAAGATGTTTGATAATATTATTAGTGGCTTTGGCCTAGTTTTCGCAGTAGGTCCGATTTTAGGCATTATTGCTGGTGTTATTGTTGGTATAATTTTTGGTGCAATACCTGGTATTTCTGCCATTATGGCGATCGCTATGATTCTCCCAATGACTTTTTACTTAGGTCCTATTGTGGGTATCACCATACTGCTGGCGGTCTATAAAGCAGGTATCTATGGTGGCTCCATTTCTGCCATATTACTGAACACTCCAGGTGCAGCGGCTTCATTTTTGACTGCTCAAGATGGGCACGCACTAACCAAAGCGGGTAAAGCGGGTAAAGCACTGGACATGTCGCTTTTTGCCTCCGTTACTGGTGAAATGCTAGCCACTATTGTTCTGATCTTAATTGCCGCCCCCTTCTCTTTGATCTCCCTTCAAGCGGGTCCGATCGAGAAAGTGTTTTTACTACTCTTTGCATTCACGATTATTGGCACTATGGCCGGTGAATCGATTCCTCGCGGACTACTCTCTTGCTGTCTAGGCATGCTATTTTCCATGGTAGGAATGTCCTCCATTACTGGCGCTTCACGCTTCACATTTGGCTATACAGAACTGATGGGGGGATTCACCTTTACACCAATGTTAATCGGCATTTTAGTTATGCCTGAGGTGTTTAATGTCATCCGTAGGCGTAAAGACCCTCAAAACAAATTAACGATCACGCGCTCCCCTAATCCTGAAGATAATCGACTTAGCTTTAAAGAGTATAGAGCTGTTTTTAAAACCATTCTAAAATCTTCTGCGATAGGAACCTTTGTTGGAGCATTGCCCGGGTTAGGATCAAGCCCTGCAGCTTTTCTGGCTTACAGTGAAGCGAAACGCACCGCTAAAAAACCTGAAGAATATGGTAAAGGGTCCGTTGAAGGTATAGCTGCTGCAGAGTCAGCAAACAATGCAGTCTGTGGGTCTAGTATGATTCCGATGCTGACATTAAGCATACCTGGGGATGATGTAGCCGCCCTTCTGATGGGGGCTTTTTTGATCCATGGCCTAACACCTGGACCGATGATTTTCTTTGAGCACACTCAAACAATCTACGCGATCTTTGCAGGTTTTCTGCTTACCGATCTATTCCTATTGGTGATTGCTCGTGCCGGCTTCAAGTTTTTCATTAAAGTCGCCTCATTACGCCAATACTATATTTTCCCTTGTGTAACCGCATTTGCTTTTACTGGCGCTTATACCACTGGTCAAAATATGGACGATATTATAGTTCTAATTGCCTTCACCATTATAGGTTACGGCATGAGATTAGTCGGTTTAAACCCTGCTGTTTTCATCATCGGATTTATTTTAACACCATTTTTTGAACAGAATTTAGATCAGGCGATGTCCATTGTTGGAACGGATTATTGGCAATTATTCACATCACCTTTTTCATGGGTCTTTATCATACTTTCCATACTCTCTGTTATTTCCAGTGTTCGTATGCGCAAGAAACCAGTGGGACTACCTAAAGGGAAGACAACTTAATAAGAGCAAGTCTATCAGGCATTAAAAAGAGCTATTTATAGCCAGAGTTAATCACAAAAACTATAAACACAACGATAAACAAAAGGAAAACTGTATGAAAAACTTTAAAAAAGCATTAACCGTTATTTCTACAACCTTAGCAGTATCATTAGCGTCTAGCGCGGTAATGGCAGCTTACCCAAACAAGCCAATCAACGTGATTGTGCCTTGGGGTGCTGGTGGCGATTCAGATTTAACCACTCGAATCTGGGCTAAAGCGGTAGAAAAAGACTTAGGCGTTCCTGTGGTAGTCATTAATAAATCTGGTGGCGGTGGCATTATTGGTACATCGTATGTTGCACGCGCAAGAAAAGATGGGTACACACTAATAAATGCAGGGTTAAGCAACATGCTAGTAACCCCTAATTTTAGTAAGGCTCCATACAGTTTTGATAGCTTCACACCTATTGTTAAAATGACGTCTGTTCCACTAGGTGTCATCGTTGCTGCAGACAGCCCATATAAAACCTTTCCTGAATTCGTAGCAAATGCAAAAAACAATACGATTACTCAAGGATCTTGGGGCGCCTCTTCTTCAGGCACGATTCTAGCTGAAATTATTGCTAAAGAATCCGGCTACAAACCAAGATATGTGAATGCAAAAAGTTCTGCTGAATCTATGGTTTCTCTTGTTGGTGGCCATATAGATTCAGCCGTAGCTTTCCCTCCAGCGTTTGGCCCTCACGTTGCCGCAGGTCGCGCTCGTGTCCTTGTGATGAACAAAGAAATGGCTGAATACCCAAATGTTCCTACATTTGCAGACTATGGAATCAAAGGAAGCTTTGAAGGTTGGTCAGGTATATTTGCACCTAAAGGCGTGCCTCAAGAAGTTATTGACCGATTGACGGCTGCAACCGCTAAAGCAATGAAAGACCCTGAAGTCATAGCACAATATAAAAACATTGGTGCGACAATGGACTTTCGTCACGGCCCTGAATGGATTGCCGATATGAAAACGACTTACGGCATTATGAAAACAGCCGCTGCTGAAGCGAAGAAATAACGCTTAAAAATACCCTATAGCAGTGTCTAATCATTAGGCACTGCTACCCTCCTTCTCAAACGTTTTGCCAATTCTACTAACCAGAAAAAACCAACTCAATTTTCACTATAAAAAACACGATTTTCTCCAGCTTATGGCATAAATACTGCTAATATATCCTGCAACGTAATGCATTTTTGAGAACCTATAACAAACATAAAGCCTCGTTTTAGGTTATATTTTTACGTAAGCCACTATTTACAAAGCTTTTTACATCTACCCAAACTTACACTCAAAGGCAATGAAATGAACCTTAAACAGATGGAAGTCTTTCGTGCAGTCATGTTGAGCGGTTCCATTTCTCAGGCCGCTAAACAATTATTCAGAACCCAGCCCGCTGTCAGTATGATGATCAGCTCATTGGAAGAGGATATTGGGTTCCAGCTATTCGAACGCCATAAGAAACGACTCTATCCAACACCCGAAGCGCATTATTTATACAAAGAAATTGAGTCGATTTTTTCACGCATACAAGATGTAAATTTAACCGTTAAAGACATCCAAAATAAACAGTATGGCTTTCTTCGAATTGGCTGCATGCCTGGCCCATCGAGCTTTTTTGTTCCAGATATTTTGGCTGATTTTCTAGAAGAACACCCAAAAATACAAGTGTCTCTACAAACCAGAACATCAGAAGCTATTGCGACTTGGGTCGCTTCTAACCAATACGATTTAGGCTTTGCAGAGGTTTCTACACACCAACCTAAAATTGAGAAAAACCGCATATTTGATCTACCTTGTGTCTGCGCTTTACCTGCAGAACATCCGTTAGCAATACATGACGTTATCACATTAGAAATGCTCGATGCAGAACCTATGATCACACTGTATCCAGACCACATGATTTTTCGAGACCTCATACAACTCTTCGATCAAGGTGGTTATCAAATGAATGTAAGACTACAAACTCGATTCTTTACCCCTGCCCTAAAATTCGTTGAGCGTGGCTTAGGTGTTTCTATCGTGGATCCTATTTCAGCCATTAGTTACACCAGCTATGCCGCACCAGGAAAAGTCGTCTTTCGACGTTTCACGCCTGATGTAGCCCTTCGGATCGGCCTTATACTCCCTTCAGAAACACCATCGTCTATGATCACAATGGAATTTGCTAAATTACTACAACAGCGTGTGGAAAATATACTTGAGCAACCTGAACAGTTTTTAAGCTGGGGGACAACGTAAAATACAATACCGAGATTTAAAACTGATGACTTTTACTTAGGCCATACAACTAGCTAAGTATCGTGGTGAATAATTTTGCGACCGTTATGCTAATAACAAAGTTTCGACAACCCTCTCGAAATATCCATAAATGCCTCAAACATCTTTCTGCACATTAAGTTCTTATTTTACTTATTGACAGTCGAAACCTAGATTGCGATGATTTACTTGCCTATGCATTAGTTGCATAGACAAGTAAATTTAATTTTAGTCACAAGGTTAGTCATGCTGCCAAAAAATCACTCAATAGATGAAACACTGTTGACCAATCTTGGCTTTTTGCTAGGTAAAAGCGCTCAAATAAAAGATCGCTTTCTCGACCAATATTTAGCCGTAGAAGAAATAACGTCAAGCCAAGTCAAAGTTCTGTTTACTCTTTTTTTTAATAAAAATCAGCGATCCTCTGACATAGGCAAAGCGCTCAATGTCGACAGCAGTGCGATCACTCGCATGCTCGATCGTTTAGAGAAAAAAGACCTCATTAAAAGAATGGTTGACCCTAACGATCGTCGATCGACATTAATAGAGCTAACAGACAAAGGTAAGACAGTGGCATCTCGAGCCATTCCTTTAGCTAATAATGCGATAGATAAATTAACAGAATGCTTAAGTGCTAAAGAAAAACAAAACTTACAACATTGCTTAAGCAAAATTGTAGATGCTTTTCTATCCGATGAATTTCCTATATGTAATAAAGAGGACGCAAAATGTTAAAGCTGGCAAAAGTCACAACCTATGTGTCGCTGTGTCTCCTCTATGGTTGCGCGCCACCTTCCAGTATTAAAACGCACAATACGCTGGCAGATAAATTAATCGCCGCACACGCAAGTAGCTTAGAAACAAAAAGACTGTATTCTGCGAATTGGCCAACACAATCTTGGTGGCTATCGCTAGAAGATACTCAACTTAATGAGCTCATTGCACAAGCACTAAAACACAGCCCTGATATTCAATTAGCCAATGCAAAGTTAGAAAAAGCCTCTGCTTTTGTAATGGCGGCAGACAGTAAGTTTGATCCTGCCATTTCAGCTAATGCGGGCGCCACTCGTTCTCGCCTATCAAGATCCGAAGATTACACCTATCAAGGAAGCCAATATGGCACCCTTTATAATCTTGGTCTAAACATGAGCTACTCTTTTGATTTATGGGGAGGCAATAAAGCCGCCTGGATCGCAAGTGTGAACGGTCAAAAAGCAGCGGTGATAGATCATCAATCTGCAAAAATCAATTTGTCATCCGCGATTATTCGCACCTATATTAAGTTAGCAAACGCCTATTCACTTGAAGATCTAGCAAAAGAAGACCTTAAACGAACCCAACGCATTGTTGGGATCACTCAAAAACTATTATCAAGCGGTTTGACGTCAGATGACCGCCTCTATACAGCACAAAGCAATGAAGCATCGTCAAAACAAAAATTGAAACAACGAATTTTGACGGTTCAGCTATTAAAAAATGCTTTAGCAACATTAATTGGACAAGGCCCTGATATCGCCCAAAAGATTCATCGTCCAAGCATCCATATGGGATCAAAGCTAAACCTACCTCAACAGCTTCCTGCTAATTTAATGTCACACAGGCCTGATATTGTTGCCGCAAAATGGCGTATTGAAGCGGCGAGTAAAAACATTAAAGTTGCCAAAACCCGCTTTTATCCTAATGTGAACTTAAATGCCAGTGCTGGCTTTAAAGCGGTATTAGGAGATTCAATGTTTGGTGAGCCAAGTCGTTCTTGGAGTGTTGGTCCAGCAATTTCTTTGCCTTTATTCTCTAAAGGACTAAAAGCAAATTTGATTGATCAAACCGCCTCTTATGATGCCGCTGTCGCACAATACAATAAGACGATATCAAAAGCATTTGGTGACATAACAGACAGTGTTTTAACCATTAAGTCGGTCAAAAGACAATTAAAAGACGCACTGCAAAGCGTCCTATTAGCGTCTAAAAGCTATGATATCACTGAAAAGCGCTACCAATCCGGAGTCGGCAGCCAACTAGAGGTTTTGCTCATTGAAAACCAATTGTTGCAAGCAGAATCAGCACTAACTCTTTTGAAAAATCAACAGCAAGAACAACAAGTTGCTCTTATTGAAGCCCTAGGTGGCGGTTTTTGGGATGGTCAAACGGCCACAGTCTCTAAAAATTAATGGTGAATAATACTATGCAAAACAACGACGAAAACACAGTGGTACCAAATACAAGCAAACGTAAGAAAAGCCTAATAATCCTTCTCGTCATTATCGTATTAGGCGCAATTGGAATAAGTGGATATTACGAAACATATGTTGTTGGCAATCAAACAACAGAAGATGCTTATGTTAAAGGTAATATCGTTTCTATCACACCAGAGACTACCGGTACCGTAACGCACATCACGGTAGATGATGGAGATTTTGTAAAAAAAGGTCAGGTATTGGTTCGTTTTGATGAAGCAGATGCCGACATTGCTTACGAGGATGCCAAAGCAAAATTGGCTCAAGCGGTACGCCAAGTAAGAGCCATGTTTAATCATGTAGCTCAAGCAGAAGCTGTGGTAGATGCACAAAAAATCACCTTGCATAAAGTTGAAAAAGACTACGATCGTCGTAAAACCATGGTCAAATCTGGGGGCTTATCTCGTGAAGAACTAAGTCATGCAAAAGATATGGTCGATTCTGCCAAAAAACAGCTTGCGGTATCCATTGAGCAGTTAAGAGCACAACAATCAATGATATTTGGCACAACCGTTGAGACCCACCCTATCGTTAAATCGGCGATTGCTAATGTAAAACAAGCGTATCTAAGTCGACAACGCACAAGAATCGTTGCGCCTGTCACCGGTTATGTGGCTCGTAGACAAGTACAACTGGGACAGCGCGTTTCACCAAACTCTACACTAATGGCGGTTGTTCCTCTTAATGAAGTATGGGTTGATGCGAATTTCAAAGAAACACAGCTAAATGACATGCGTCTAGGCCAACCAGTGTCGTTAATCAGTGACCTATATGGCGATGACGTTGTCTTTCACGGCACCATCGAAAGCTTAGGCATTGGTACTGGCAGTGCATTTTCTATCCTACCCGCACAAAATGCGACGGGAAACTGGATCAAAATTGTTCAACGCCTTCCTGTGCGCATTAAGTTAGATGTTAATGATCTTGCTGCACACCCTTTGCGTGTTGGTTTATCTATGAATGTTGACGTAGACACAAGCAGCACCACGGGCAAATTATTATCGACAACTAGCCCTAAAAAACCTCGCTTTGAAACCGACGTTTACCAAAAAACAATGCAGGGCGTGGAACAGGTTATTAGTCAAATAATTAATGATAATGATGCTCAAAACCATGCCTCTACGAACAAGTAATAAGGGCTTTCTATGAGTCAACAAGAAGGGTTTCGCCCCGCTAATATGGCTCTGTGTGTATTCGCCATCGCACTGGGCGTGTTTATGCAAGTGCTGGATACCACCATAGCAAATGTATCTTTGCCTACAATTTCAGGCAATATGGGCGTAAGTTTTAACCAAGGAACATGGGTGATTACCTCTTTCACCGTTTGTAACGCAATAGGCTTACCTATCACCTCTTGGTTAAGTCGGCGCTTCGGTGAAGTACAGCTTTATACTGCAGCCTTGTTAAGCTTTATTACTACCTCATTCTTATGTGGTATCTCACAGAATATGGCTGAGTTAGTTATATTTCGTGCTTTGCAAGGTTTATCGGCCGCACCACTTTTCCCAATGAGCCAAGTACTCTTAATGTCTATTTTTCCGAGAGCAAAACGCGGGATGGCATTAGCGTTAATTGGCATGGTTGCGGTTGTTGGACCCATCGTTGGGCCAATATTGGGCGGCTGGTTAACCTATAATTACAGCTGGCCATGGATTTTCTTCATTAACATTCCTGTAGGGATTTTCTCGATTGTTGTCATTTTAGCGCAACTAAAAGAGCGCCCTCATCAGAAAACCAAACCTAAACTAGACATTATAGGGCTTAGCGCCATGGCTCTCGGTGTCGGTGCATTGCAGATTGTATTAGACAAAGGCAATGATTTGGATTGGTTTTCCAATGTGTGGATCATCGCTGGTGCTATTTTTGCTGCCATCATGTTGATATTTATGATTATTTGGGAGTTAACTGACGAGCATCCTGCGATCAATTTACGTTTATTTGCTAATCGTAATTTTTGCATTGGTACTATTTTGCTGACCTTAGGCTACGCCGGTTTTTTCAGCATAAATCTCATTCTTCCTCAATGGATGCAAGCTCAATTAGGCTATACCGCCTTATGGGCTGGTTTAGCGGCAGCACCAATGGGTATTTTACCGCTTGTTATGTCTCCGCTATTGGGTAAGTTTGGGCACCGATTAGACATGCGTTGGCTCGCAGCCGGTTCATTTGTAGTGATTGGCATAAGTTGCTATTTACGAGTCCAGTTTAATTTGAACATAGACTTTGCCACTATTGCTCTAATTCAGTTATTCATGGGAATAGGCATTGCACTGTTCTTCATGCCAATGACAACCATTCTAATGTCTGACCTTAATGGTCCAGATATAGCAGACGGAGCATCGCTTTCTACCTTTGTGCGTACTTTAGGTGCTAGCTTCGCGTCCTCCCTTACTGCATGGATGTGGACTCGTAACTCAAGTATTCACCACTCAGTCTTGAGTGAGCAAATATCACCTTACAACCCACTTGTCTCTCAACAACTACAACACCCAACAACAGAAAGCCTAATGAGCTTTAACCAGACAGTTACGGAGCAAGGCTTAATGATGTCGACCATTGACTTATTTACCATACTGATGGTTATGTTCTTACTACTAACGCCTTTTATTTTAATAACGAAAAAAGCCATCGGGGGACATTAAACAGAGAGATACGCCGGCTAAGCCTCACACAATCACCTCCTTCAAATCAATTAAGCCTTTTGCTCATTAATCGGAGCAAAAGGCTTATACCGCACCCTTTTAACAATCCTCCATGATTTATTTAAGTTATTGATATTTCAATATAAAATTAAAAAACTATTTTTTAAACATACCTCACAATGACCTTTAACTGCATCACAAGCAGTGAAATAAATACCCTTTAAATCATAGCTATACAAGCACTACCCTAATAAAAAGACAAACATCTACTTTACTGTAGAGCGATTAAACAATTCTTAACTTCTACCTAGCAACAGCCACAAAACGTATTTTTAACGTCGATGTATTACGAGTAGAAGATTTTCGGTCGTATTTAAGTACTTTAAAGTCGAATATTTGGAAATATTCTTACAACCAAATACTCAAGTAGCCAAATAAATCTTATTGAAAATCATCCATGTAAATTATTGTAAGTAAACAGCTATAATTTGTTTGATTTATTTGTAATACATAAATACAATAATATTATTAATACTGACTCTGTATTAATAATATTGAAAACCAATAGCAATTATAAACCTATTTTCAATAGTTATAATTAATAGATAATTTTATAAACAAAACTTATAAAAATAAAGGCCGAAAAATGTTTATACAAAATAAGAAAGTATTATTCCTAGCACTTACAGTGCTCTCCTCTTATACCAGTTTAACTCATGCTGCTAGTATTGATTTCCGCCATGAATATAAGAGTGATAGTCAAGCTAATGCTAATCGAATAAAAATATCTGGATCCAGTGGAAATGATTATTTTAGTGTTGAGATGAAATACTCTGGAAGTGAAGGTAGTAGCGGTGGGTTTAACAATTTAGAACGCGGTGATTCAGAATTTGAATACGGACATAAATTTAAATTAAATGATAAGTGGTTGATTCAGCCAAGTATGCCTATCACAATGGGGAATGAAAAAACTTCTTTTAAACCCCAAGTCCGAGTTTATTACTATTTTGACTCAGGTATAACTGCAAAAGTAAGGTACCGTTACAAGTACACGCATTATACGGATGATAATGGAAGCGATTCCCAAAGATTGGGTGAAATAACAACAAACTTAACTTATACATGGGATAAACTAGTACAACTTGATTTTGAATCAGATTATTCAAAAAGTTATGATGGTATAGCCCAATTTAATAACAAAGATTACAACTACTATTACAATCTAAAACTAGGTTATAAAATACCGAATTCTAAATGGCGACCTTATGTCGAATTCGGTAATGTCTCGGTATCCTCTAGCAGTGACGAAAGACAGTTACGTAGTCGATTAGGTATAACCTATAGTTTTTAATTCTTACTTTAACACCTTACTATATAGATGATAAAATACCTCTAATGATTGTGCATTAGAGGTATTTTTTTATAAAAACACAGCTATAAGATCAATATTTAAAAAAAGCGCTATACAAATAGCGCTTTTGTTATTGACCAATGACTCTATTTGTTATGCGTTGCTTTTATTGAATAAAATGTAGCTTGAGCATATTCCGATGGTTTACCTGTTTTATTTTGATTATACACACCCGCTTTAAAGTATAAGTATTGACCCTCTTTATCATAACCACTTTTTGATATATCAATTGTTTTAGATACATCAGCCATGTTTGGTCTTGATATAGTTACTTTAATTGTATTTCCTTTCGCTACTATCGAATAGCTAAACTTCTCATTAATTGCAATACCATTTTTAGGATTACTTTGAGTATTACTTTTAGAACCGATTAAACTATAATATTTCTCTTTTCCAAAACCATGTCTTGGCTCGTGCGCAAAATAAATCGACGCATTATCATTCATTGGTAATTTTCGATAATACAATCTAAGCGGCTCATCATCATTTGCATGAATTTGTCCAATTATGACACGCCCTATTTGATAGTCTTTACCCGTTTCAGTAACATGATTAACAGATAATGTTGCAGTAAGTGTTCCATCTACACCACCAGCTTTCTCTTGTTCAGCTTTAGGAGAGGATGATAAAACCCAATTATTTTTATCAACCCCCTTAGTATTTATACTAGTTTTACCTTTTCTTAACATCTCACGTAATTCTGAACGTGTGTACGTAGTATTTTTAGATGTTTTAAATCCTTTTACATAGCTTTTAAAAACAAGATCTCCGTCTGTATTGATGTAAAAATATGGAGGATTTGAATAACCAGAAGCCAGTTCTTCTTCTTTAATATTATCTGCCTTACCGTTACCATCATTGTCAACGGGAACTGACAAACTCCACCCAATTAAATTAGTGACTTTATTAGGTTTATAAGTTGTATTAGATGTAGAGGCACTTGCTAGAAAAGAAACAGATAATAGAGACAAAAAAAGCATTGTTTTTTTATTATTCATTTTAATTTCCTAAATATTAATTTTTAATAATTTTATTTTTATAAAAATCTAGACTTTTAAATTTTACGGTAGCAGTTCCAGGACTTTGATTATACACTCCAGATTTAAAGTAACTTCTTAATCCAGCCCAATAAGAGATATTATACTTATTCAATGATGGAACTATTTTTCCATTCACTGTTAAAGTTAATAAATTATTTACTACATTAACATCAAATTTAATAGGGCTGATTGAATGCCCCCCTAAATCAACTTTCATATAATTCTTACATGTTCGACAAGCATCTTCTTTGACTACAGCCCAGTAATGATTTTTAATACCATGTCTACTTCGAAGCCATACTAATCTAAGCAAAGGTTTATTAATTGAGTTCTTATTATCTGTAACATCATGAATTTGCATAAAAGTAATTTCATTGACTTTACCTTCTTTCGGCTTATACACAACAGCTTGGCCAATCATTTGATGAGAGTAATCTAGGTCTGATGTCTTCCAATCACTTATTTGTCGAAGCTCTGATCGATGATGATCACCTGTTACTGTAAAACTCATCCATCCAGTTGCTTTATCAATATAGAAATACTTATTGTATTTACCAAGGAAATCACCTTGATTAATCAAATCTACACTAGTAGGAGCCTGCAGTTTAACTTGATTAAGAACAGGCTTATATTGGGAGATAGCATAGGGTGAAGATTCCGCATGAACTTGACTGCAAAAAATAAAAGCAGTCAATAAAATTGAGCTTATTAAAATTACTTTTTCTTTTAAAAAAATCATCTCGCCCTCATTGTTTTTGCATGGCAATAATTAGATACATTCTTATAAAATCATATTATTTTATTATAAATTACTATATCGAATTAAACTAAAGGCTCTCATTAAATTAATAATAAGAACCTTTAAATAGAGACTATTTGACTATTGCATATCAGGCTCTAATGTTTTATCTACAGAGCTGACTAACAATAAACCTACAGCAATAACAATACCACCGCAGAATAAGAAAACACATCGCCCCCATAATGGATTTGGTATTAAGAACATACCCATCACGCCGACTCCCATAATAGAAATCAAAACTCCCAACATTTTCCTTTGTTTATTATCTAGTAATTTTTGTGCACTTCCTTCTGAAACTAATGGTGTCGCTAAATTATTAAAAAATAAGTCCACATCTTTCTGTCTTGCGTCACTCAGTGGTTTATAAAAGAGCATTGACGCTATAAAGAAACCGCCGGTTAAAACAACATGTGCGATTAAACCAATAGCTACTTTTAAATCTGCCCACTCACGATCAGTCAATGGATTCGACCCAAGTATGTGCTGGACATTGCCTTTTGTTAAAAGAACACCTACGCAGTAAGAGACTATCGCTCCAACGAGTAATGTAGCCCAACCAGCCCAATCTGGTGTTTTCTTGATAAAAAATCCCAGAAAAGCAGGTATTGTCATAGGGAAACCAATTAATGCTCCCACATACATCATTGTATTAAATAAACTCAATTCCTTAAGCGAGTTTATAAATAAAGCAACTAATATAATAGCAATACCTAACGCTGTTGTAGTGATTTTAGAAACAAACACCAGCTCTTTCTCTGTAGATAAAGGACGTAAGATAACTTGATAAAAGTTCTTAACAAAAATACCTGAGTTACGATTAAGTCCTGAATCCATTGAGGACATTGTCGCCGCAAACATAGCGGATACAAGAAGACCAACCATACCTGCAGGCATATAATGCTGCACAAAATACAGATAAGAAAAATCAGCCGCTTTTTTACCTGCTTCTGGATATATAGATGATAAATCAATACCTTGACCTGCTAAGAACCAACTTGGCATAAACCAAAAGAATGGGCCCATGGTCATTAAGACACACGCTAATAATGCGGCTTTTTTAGCATTATTAGAATCTTTAGCAGCCAAGTAACGATATGAATTCAACATATTGTTAGTGATGCTGAACTGCTTAAAGAAAATAAATACAGCCCACACACCAAAAATACTTAAGTAATTAAGGTTATTACCGGTTAAAAAAGTCCCGCCATCCTGAGTTGGGAAATTTGAGATAATTTGACCTACACCTCCCCCTTTAACAATAGCAACTGTGGCACAGGTAACGGTTACAGCCATGATAATAATCATCTGCATAAAATCAGAGGCAATAACAGCCCATGACCCACCCGTTACCGACATTATCAGCACAACTAAACCAGTGACAATTATTGTTTGTGTCATATCAAATCCAAAAACACTGGAGGCGATGATAGCAAGTGCATTTAACCAAACACCAGACGAAACTAGACTCGTAGGAATACTTGACCAAGTAAAGACCTGCTCATTTCTATTACCAAACCTCATTCGAATGGCTTCAATGACGGTTATTACTCTAAGTTGCCTAAACTTTGGAGCAAAATAGAGGTAATTCATTAAATAACCAAATGCATTGGCAATAAATATGATAGCAACGGTGAAACCATCGTTATAGGCTTTACCAGCGGCTCCTGTAAATGTCCAAGCACTAAACTGAGTCATAAAAGCCGTGGCGCCAACCATCCACCACAACATATTACCGCCACCACGAAAATAATCACTGGTTGTATTTGTGAAAGTTCTAAATATCCAACCAATGACTATCAAGAATATAAAATATATTCCGACAATAAGTATATCCATTTTTCTATCCTAATTATTTTTGTAGTAGGGATTTAATAATTAAATAACTATTATATTTTGATAAAACTCGGTCAATCAATTCTCTGTATATGAACCAGGTCCACGATTGAAAATATCTACTAGTGAGTAGATGAAAATATCTGAATTTTTAACGCTGCTAAAATATTCTTATTTTTTAGCAATCCATGTACCTCTCTATATTAAATCTTTGACTATTTCTGATAGGGTTAGCATTTTCTCAACATCAAAAAATCTAATCTGATCGAAATTAACTAAGTGGCGCTATTACAGGGACAGTCTTCCATTATTATTTTTCTCCTAGACTATGTTCTGACAAATAAAAATGATTAACACCTCAATACAAGTACTATTATAATACAAATAACAATTACCTCAAATCAAGCCCTTTCCATAGTTTTTTTATCTATTTACAAAATATTCGATACACTTTCTTCGAGTGAGGCCAGAGAGGGCTAATCCAGCGAGAAAAACCCCCATACCAATTAAAATAAAGACAGAGCTATCAGCAACTTTACTCGCAGTGAATGACAACAACGCGATTAGGACTCCTAATACACACGCCATAATGCCGATATATGCCCCCTGCCTAGAGTCTACGATGACGGATCCAACACCTTCGACGGGATTTTTTAAACGCTCAATAAATTTTGCCTTCTCCTCTCCTCTTGTGCCAGTAGAGGGGTCCGGAATAAACTGAGTTAAACAGAAAAAACCACCCGTGATGATAAAGTGCATGATAAGTGTCACCGACACCTTTAGGTCAACAGCTTCTCTAGCGGTAAATGTATTAGCGTCAAATAACGGTAACAACCAATTTATATCAAAGAAAAAATTCATGTAAATTGACACCATCAACCCAACAACGACAGTCGCCCAACCCGCCCAATCAGGTGTTTTTACAACAATTAGAGCAAGTACAGAAGGAATCGCTAAAGGCATCTGGAGCAAGGCTCCAAACAACATCATTACATCAAAGAAACTGTATGTGTGGATTGTTGACAGCGCTAATGCTGCAGAAACAGATAAGACAGCAGAGACTAATGAAGCAATTTTGCTCATCCTAAATTGTTGTAATTCTGTTGCATCTGGACGAAAAAAAGATTGATATACATTTCTAACAAAAATCCCTGCTGTTCTATTTATAGCAGTAGACATTGGAGAAATGGTAGCGGCTGTCATAGCGGCTAATACAAGTCCTAGCACACCAGCAGGCATAAAATATTCAATGAAATACAAATAGGCCGCATTGTTTGCATCTCCACCTAAGCTGCTATAAATCTTGAATAGGTTGACGCCCATATCAGCCGTCACCCAAGGTGGGATGAACCACATGACTGGACCAATAACAAATAAACCACAAGCTAACCAAGCCGCTTTTACGGCGTCTCTTTCATTAAGAGTGACCAAAAAACGATAACTAGACAGAGCACTATTCGTTCCTATACTTTGTTTTGCAACTATAGCAACCACCCAAATAAGACCAATATTCCAAATAGTTAAATCACTACCAAAGATAAAATTAGAAGGGTATTTCTGAATCAATTGAACAGGACCACCTATGGCATACAGAGCATAGCAGCCGATGATGACAGTAATAGACATCAACAATATTAGCTGAATCACATTCGTAGCAGAAACTGCCCACGCCCCCCCACTCACAGCAATAAAACTAACAACAATACCGACAACCAAGATGGTAAAGAACACATCGATATGAAAAACCGCAGCAACAAATAACGCTAAACCATTTAACCAAATAGCAACAGAGACAATCCCTAATACAAAACTAAACCAACTGAAGACACTTTCTGACGTTCTTCCAAAGCGCAGTCGGATCACTTCAATTGCCGTTTCTACTCTGAGCCGCCGATATTTACCGGCAAAATACAGTGCAGCAATAAAAAAACCTATTGCATTACTCCAAAATAGAAATAAAACAGTTAACCCGCCATCAAATGCTTTGGCAGCAGCTCCGGTAAAGGTCCATGCAGAAAATTGCGTCATAAAAGCTGTTGCACCCGCCATCCACCACTGCATAGAACCTCCGCCATTAATATAGCCGGAAGAACTTTTAGAGAATTGTTTAAAGAGTAATGCCGAGAAAATAACAAACACGAAGTATACTATTAGTACAATTATATCTAATGAATCCATGAGCACCTCTAGTACAAAGCAACAGAAAACCGACTGACATAAGACCAGTCGATTTGTTTCATGTGGAGAGCATAAGCCTTTAGAGAATGCTAAAAGGTCCTGTCCATGAAAACGTACTTTGTACAGCGGTAATGCTATGCACTGAGTTCTGTTTGTCGGGAGTACGATTCGAGATTCCGAAGCGATAGGCTCTACCCGTCACTGTGTCTATTTGAATAACAGTGCCATCAGAATTTTCAGCTAACACAGTGACAGCAGACACCAAACCACGAGCATTATCAGAGGCTTCTATTGACTCATCGAAATGCCCATGAGTCTCTAAAACAGAAGCAAAGACATGATTTCGACCGAATTGTCTTAAGATAAACGCAGGTTCAGAGCGCAAATTGAAGTCAGGATCATTTGCGCCTAAGCGAGTAAAAATAACTTCACTGTCTTTGGAAGCACTCGACACTAAGCTGTAATAACTGCTGTCATGTAGCCAACTTACTAACGAACTATTCTCTACATGAGCACTGCCCACGCTCCAAAGATGTTGGTATCCATTATCCATGCCTAATGGCTTTAGCCTTGGCGCGACCGTATACTCAAAGTCAGTATGGATGATTTGCCCTTGGTAATGGTAAGGTAAATCATACTGATGATATTCATCAGATATTATTCTATATACATCAATCACTAAGGGGTTTTCGAATACTTCAATCTCTGCAATTAGAACACTGCGCTGCATCATCACACCGTCGTAATATCCATCGATGCTGGCGCTGACCCCCTGAAGCTTACTGTCATTCTTTTCAAAGAAGTGTTTGTGACCGAATTTTGTTTCTGCAAGTGCAGTATTAAATTTATTCTGCGTTTTTTGATCTACTGTCACTGTATTATGGGCAACCGTTTGCTTACAGTATGTTTTATTCTCTGGTATATATCGCCCTCCAAATTTAGGCTCTACATTTACCCATCTACCAAATCCGTAATCTTGAAATACTTCATGCCCTCGGTTAAATACACTTAGATGCAGGCCATCATAATGACCGTGATCCAATGCTGAATGATATTTATGATCCGAACCATGCTGGCCAAACCATAACAACACCATAGTGTCATCATCCTGAGAATCTCGGTGACGCAATATGCCCACTCCACCTTTCTCGCCTTTAGGTCCGTCACTGAGAAAAATACTACCCCATGAAAAAGGCTTTATGCTTTTACTCTGTTCGACTGCCGCTGATAGAACAGCACCGGAAGTATGAATCCATACATCTTGCTGATGATTTGCCATACTGATAAGTACGTCACTTTGCTCATAACGGGCAAAACAGACACTCGTCGCAATGATGACACCCTCATCATTGATACTCATACTTCTAGATGAGTCATTAAGCGCAGGTAACCTACCATTTGGAAAAGCGGTTTCCATAACCGCATACGAGGTCGTTTTTATAATGGCGTTATTGTAATCGTATATTTTTATTTCAGGTTGTCGGCGTTCTATTGACTCAGCAAACAAGAAAATTGGACGTAACGAAAAACGGTGGTAATAAGGCCCTTCCATGTAATAGCCATCGGGGGAAAATAAATTATCCAGCTGTGCTAAAAAGCCGCCTTTTTTACCGTCTAATTTTAAGCCATACAAGGCCTTATCTACAGAGCCTTGATCCTCAATGGCATAACCACAAAGACCCACCGCCGCCACAGCCCAGAGCCCATGATTATGTACGATGTCAAAGTCATGGGCATAGGTCACCACAAACATGTGAATCATTGGTTTAAATAAATCATCTGTGATCAGAGTTTTCTCTGCATCAGATAATGTATGGACCACACAGCTATAGGCACAAGAAGCGTACAGCATCCACATGTTTTCATTCAGGGTCTGATGGAATAATTTACCTGGGGGGTTGGAGTCTCGACTCGTATTATCTTCTAAACTTGGATACACATGAGCATATTCCGTTAGCATCATCACGATAAAATCACGATATGATTCATTTTTTGTGATTAAAAATAACCGCGCTGCCATATCCATAATAATATAGTTTTGTTTATGTCGATTATGCTCATAGCCGCCCGCCTCCCCATGCCCAGGAACCTCAACACCAACACTTCTAATGTAAGCATTTACCTTCGACATATCACGGCGCAGTCCTTGCCCTAATAAATTATCCTTTAACAATTCACCTGATAGCGATTCTGCTTCAGCAAAACTCAATAATAAGGGCTGGTAATTCATCTTTTTATTCTCCTTCAGCCGTACAAAGATCCAGCAAATAAAAGCCGGTCCAACGATATGTCACACCCATAAACTCAACTTGATGCTCATCATTTTCGGTAACACCAGCTTGGTTACTAACCATTAATGTAAATACCTTTTTTTCTGTCTGGATTTCCACAACAGACCCAACATCATTATGACCAATGATATTAATAGCGCTCACTTGTCCACGAGCATTCGTAGACTGTTCAAACTCTTCGTTAAAATAGCCGTGAGTTTCAAGCACGGAAGCAAACAAGGTAGTGCCACCCTCGCTGCGTAACGTAAACCCAGTATCATTACGCAAATTGGAACTGGGATCTGCAGCGCCAACAACTGTAAAAATGACATCGTCATTGTCGTTTGAACTGGTACCGTGCCAAGAATAATAGCTATTGCCTTGAAGCCAACTTATTAATGTACTTTTGGGTGCTTTTCCAGCTGCCCGCTTCCATAAATGCTGATAACCATTGTCATGCCCTAATGGCTCTAATTCGACAAAAGAAGTGTAGTTAAAATTAGTACGAAGTAACTGCCCGGTGTACTGATGGGAATAATCGTAGCGGTGATCTGTATCGCTTTTTAAACGGAAAAAATCTATTAAAATCGGCGCATCAAAACAAGCATCATTTAGTAAAAATACACTACGCTGCATGTTTACATCGTCATAGTGATCGTTGGCTAGTGCACTCATTCCTGCACAAACATCTGAGTTACCACAGAAGAAGTGTGGAATACCATGTACCCCATCGGCTTTTTTGACATTAAAGTCATTCTGACTTTTCTGATCGACTGTAACAATATTATGAGCGATAGTTTGCCGTGCATAAGTCACGTTTTCAGCTAGGTAGCGACCACCAAACTTAGGCTCAACATTGACCCAGCGAGCAAACCCATATTCGTTTAACACCTCTTGACCACGGTTAAAAAAGGTGATTCCTAAGGTATCAAAATGGCCATGCCCCATTCCGTGTTGACCGTAACTCATAACGAGTTGAGATATGTCCTCATCAACTCCTTGCTGACGAAGAAAGCCAATCGCCCCCTTGTCACCGTTAGCCCCTTCACTTAACTCAACACTCGGCCAGTTTGGCGTGATTATTTTATTTTTTTGACGGGCTTCTTCATATTTTTCTGACAAGGATAGACCACAGGATTGTAGCCAGACTTCACCTTGAATTTCTGCAATACCTATAATATTGGCATCACATTCATAATGTTCACACAGAACACTAACGGCGACTTGCACACCCGCATCCGTGACTCCCATTGTTCTTGATGCGTCATTTAAAGCAGGAAATTTACCATTAGGATAAGCCGTTGCTAGCAAGGCTTTCACCGTTCGACCAATCACCCCACCCTTAAATGCATAAATATTTACTTCTGGCATATGACGGTGCAGAACTTCAGCAAATAGACAAGTCGGATGGATCGCATAACGATGATAGTAAGGGCCTTCCATATAATACCCAGAAGGCGAAAATAGTTTGGAAATTTGAGCTAAGAAGCCTCCTGTTCCATTATTGTCTAAACCATATACAGACTTAGTTAAGTAGTCGAGCTTCCCAATAGCCACGCCACAAATACCAACAGCGGCCACAGCCCAAATTCCATGATTATGAATTCGATCAAAATCATGGCTGTATTTATTAGTAAACATGTCGAGCATTGGGTCGAACAGCTTCTCGATAATATGATCTCGCTGTATTGATGTCATTTCGTTAGCCACGCAAGAGTACGCTAAACTGCTAAAAAACAACCAGCAATGCTCGTTTAATATTTGATGAAATAAACGACCTGTAGGATTCGTGTTTTTCTGGACATGAAAATCAAAAGTAAGATATTTATCGGCATACAATGACAACAACTCAATAACAAACACCGCGTATTTTTTGTCTTGTGTCACTAAAAATAAACTGCCTGCTAAGTGCATGTTTCTGTAGTTCTGCTTATGACGGTTGTGTTCATACCCTCCAGCTTCACCATGTCCTGGCACTTCTAAAGGCAAATTCATAAAAGCATCAACTTGACTAGCACGAGTCGATATAGTCTTCCCCATCAAACTAGATGTACCTAGCTGAGACTGCAATAAACCAAGCTCTTTATTTGTAAATAATACTGGCTGCTTATTCATATCGTTCCTACTCACACTCACCATCTCTTATTTAATGATTATTTTTTTTATACGCATCAAAAAACTACTACGGTCTAACCGACCGAATGAACTTAATTGTATTTTTTGACTCACTAGATAATAATGATATTATAATACAAATTATTAAATTCCAAGAAAAAGTAAATCGAGGCTATCTATGAGTACATTTTTTAATTCAGAAGAGCATGACTGGGAAGATCTAGGCAGCGGCATTAAACGTAAAATCGTCGGTCACACTGATAACTTAATGGCGGTTCATCTTTGCTTTGATAAAGATGCTATAGGTCATCCGCATGCCCATGAGATACATGACCAAATTGGCTATGTCGTAGAGGGTAGCTTTGAAGCGCAAGTCGATGGAAAAAAACAAATTCTTAAAAAAGGAGATGCTTACATCGCTCAGAAACACTTTGTTCATGGTGCAATAGCCCTCGAAAACAATAGTATTTTGCTCGATATGTTCTCTCCAGCCAGAGAAGATTTTCTTAAAAAAACACTACAACCTTAAAAATATCAAGCTCAAGTCGAGCCGATCAATAGAGGCTAGTGGCACAAAGGTGGTCTATTTTATCACTGTCTTTGTGCCTGTATTGAGCTCATTAGAACGATAGCGGTTTCATCAGTTTGACGCTTATCGCACTTTCTTCTATAAGTTCAAAAACTTTAGGGCGAACATCGTTCGTCCACCAGTCATTGTATGTTTCTTTATATACTGCTTGGCGATCTTCTTCACTGTCGAATTCACGCATCCAAACAAAAAAATCAACGCCATTATCATCTTGATAATGACTAGTATTAAGAATCCTCATTCCTTTAGACCGTTGATATGGCAAAAGCTCATCTCGCATCCAATTCAGCCATTGCTCTGTTTTTCCTGGTTTGATTTGATATTCACGCAGTTCTACAATTTTCAAAATTCAACCTTATATGTCAAAATTCAGTTTTATGCTTAAGAAAAAACTTTATCAAAATCAATACTATTTTATTAGTGCGCCACTATCATTTCCTAACTAGCTGCAACATACAGCGCACTAATATGACTGATTCTTATTGAGCTTTGCTGTTCAAATTCCAGTCGTAATTTAAAAAATCAATTTTTAAAGATTTACTTTTCAGCTTGTCTATTTCACTTTGAGTCAACGATAAATCACTTGCATGAGCGATTAAAAAATCTTCTAAAGAGTGATAACCATGCCAGCCTTTTTCGAAGTCTTCTCGATACCATTTAAAAATAGAGGACAACTCAAGAGTACCGCCATTAATATGATTCCTACTACGATCTTCCAAGAAAAGGCGTGTTTGTTGATTTAACAGACTATCAACATTGTCACCCTGATAAGCTTGGTTCGCTAATGCAGGACAACCAATGCTGGCACAGTTAACCGCAAAATGAATACGCGGATCATCATAGCGACCAGACCCTCGAATAAGCTTATGCTCAATATTATCCAATGAACGCTTTTCACCTAATAGAGGAATAAACTTCTTACTCCATGGCGAACTAAACAAGCTGCCTAGATTTTTAATGGACTCAAGGTCAGGCCATTTGGTTAAAATCAGAGAAACAGTCCACGCGTTATAAGCATTGATAAGAAACGCTAATTGATCATTTTTAGGCCAAGCATCGAACTGCTCTCGCTTAACCTTTGATAGCTGTGCCAAGTAATCATTCAGCTGAGCCTTATTATCAGAAAAACCTTGATAATCTACCTCGCTAGCCTGGCCACCATCAATTAAATACACATTTTGCTGTAATAGGTTATTCCACTCTTTATGATCAAATTCAGCCGCGTTAGCAATAGCACTTTGCCACCCTAATAAAACAAACAGTAAGAATAGTATTTTTTTCATGATCTTAGCCTCGAAACCTTGCGAATAAGCTCTATTAAGGAACTCGTAAATGGTAGTAATTAGACGTCATACACCATTCTTTTATTACAAATTAATTTTGAGGGCCTTAATTTTTATCGTCACATAGCAGATGTCACCCTTAAATTCAGACACTCAATCCAGCCGATGATTATCGTAATAATTGACGAGCTTTATCTAGGTAGTCGAGTATTTCTTGCTTATGGTCTCCCAATTCAATTTTCAAAGACGTGCTTGAACGGACAATCAACTGTGTAGGTAAAATCAACTGTCGATAACCCTCGCCTTCTACTGTCTCTTGGGGTTCAAGCAATAATTTTACAGCCTGCTGCCCTAACTCGACGAAACTTTGCCCTATTGTGCTTAAAGGGGGTGTAAAAAAAGCACTGTCATTAATGTTATCAAAACCGACAACTGACACTTGCTCAGGCACACGAATACCAAATTCATTCAAAGCACATAAGACACCAAGCGCCATTTGATCATTCGCAACAAGGACGGCATCAAACTCTCGTTTTTTCGCAATTTGCTCTCGGATCGATAAATAACCACTTTGCGCATCCCAATCACCCTCGCAGGTTGCAACCACCTCTTTCTGACTCTTGCTTAACTCATCTACCCAACCTGCATATCTCAATGTTGAGCCGGTAGATTCTTTAGGCCCTGTTATCAATACAAACTGTGACCGCTTGCAGGCCAGCAAATGTCTGACCGCACTTTTAGCCCCTTCTGTGTGCTCAGCGCACACATAATTGACCTTGGTATTTTCAGGGACATCAATAAACATAAAGTTAAGTTGCTGAAATTGGTGCACCAACTCTTCAGCCATAAATTGGGTTAAAGGAACATTGACAACGATATAGTCAACCTGCTGAGAAAGCAGCTCTCTGATTTCATCTTTAATACGTTCAAAATTATCACTGTCAACAATGGAAAGGACTGTTCCGTAGCCATTATCGTGAGCTTGTTGACGCACCCCATTTACAATTAAGGCTACGCCATGTAACGCGATATCAAGAGAGACAATACCCAATGTTTTAGATTTACCTCGGCTAAGCATTTGCGCGCTTTTATTGGGTATATACCCTAACTCTTTAATGGCTTTATTGACTTTTTCTCGAGTCGAATCAGTAACATTATCGGCCCCATTGGTTACTCGCGAAACCGTTTGTGTCGAAACTCCAGCTAACGTTGCGACGTCTTTAAATGTCACTGCCATTTCAATGATCCCTTTATCAGTTAAAACTCAAACTTGATTCTTGAAAGACACCATAACACAAAAAATGTTATCGAAAACATAGCGTAAACATTTTAAAACATCTTATAAAAAACAAAATATGTCTAATATCGAACAATTTATATCAATAAACATTAGTAATTGATCATTTATTTTCGTTTTGCTACTCTCCCCCATCAATTTTGACAAGACCTTATAAATATAAATATTTACGCAAACATAGAGAGCAAAACTATGGATCAATTTATTCATTTAACCAGTCTCAATGATAGCTGCATCATCAAAGTGGATCGCGTACCCGAGATAATTCATTGGGGCGCACGTATCTCTCAGATTGACGCTGATCTATTGCTTTCTACTGAACGACCTATTTCCCAGGCTCGCCTTGACGTCGATATTCCCTTGTCTTTATGTCCAGAATTGGGCAGTGGTCATTTCAATGCGCCCGGAATTGAGGGTCATCGCGTTGGTGCTGACTGGGCTCCGGTATTTCATACAACACACATTGACTCAGACCAGCACAAAGCCATTTTTACCCTACAAGATGACATTGCTAAACTTGAAATGGTCATTGAAGTTTTGCTAGACAATGATTCCGACGTACTCCAAAAGCGTATTACGGTTCGCAACATTTCTGCTGATAGCTACACATTGAATAAACTCGCCCTGACACTGGCGCTTCCAAGCCACGCAAACGAGCTACTTACCTTTCGAGGACGCTGGTGCCAAGAATTTCAAACGCAGCGCCAAGCATTTGATCATGGCGGCTTTATGCAAGAGAACCGTCGCGGTAGAACGTCTCACGAAAACTTCCCAGGTATATTTGTTGGCGCTCAAGGCTTTAGCGAACAGCAAGGCATGGTATGGGGCTTTCATTTAGGCTGGAGTGGTAACCACCAACTCCGTGCTGATGTGAAAAGCGATGGTCGTCGCTTTGTACAAGCCGGCGAACTATTGCTTGCTGGAGAAGTACAATTAGACAAGAACGAAACGTACCAAACACCTTGGCTATATGGCGTATACAGTAACCAAGGCCTTAACGGCATTTCAGAACGTTTTCATAAATTCATACGAAATAATATTTTATCCTTCCCGACCAAAAAACCTAGACCTGTGCACTTGAACACCTGGGAAGGTATTTACTTTGACCATGACCCTGACTACATCATGAAGATGGCAAGCGAAGCCGCTCAAATGGGTGTAGAACGCTTTATCATTGACGATGGCTGGTTCATCGGCCGAGATCACGAGCGCGCGGCGCTGGGAGATTGGTACTTAGACGAAAAGAAATACCCTCAAGGTTTAGAACCTGTCATTGACCATGTTAATACACTGGGCATGGAATTCGGTTTATGGGTTGAACCAGAAATGGTCAGCCAAGACTCTAACTTATTCCGCAACCATCCAGATTGGGTACTTGGGCTGCAAGGCTATCAGCAACCGTCAGGTCGTTGGCAATATGTTTTGGATTTGCAAAATCCAGAGTGCTTCCAATACCTTTATGACAGACTCAATGATTTACTAACTCGTTATAACATCAGCTATCTAAAATGGGATATGAACCGTGAGCTTGTTCAGCCAGGCCATCAAGGTAAAGCTGCGGTTCGTGGCCAAACACTGGCCTTGTATAAACTAATTGATGATTTGACTGCCACGCACCCTACGGTGGAGATCGAGTCTTGCTCATCTGGCGGCGGTCGAATTGACTTTGAAATTTTAAAGCGAACTCATCGTTTCTGGGCATCAGATTGCAACGATGCTCTAGAGCGTCAAACCATCCAACGTGGCATGAGTTACTTTTTTCCACCAGAAGTAATGGGGGCACACATTGGCCCAGGCGAATGTCATTCCACTAATCGTCGTCACAGCATCAATATGCGCGGTGTGACAGCGTTAGGCGGTCACATGGGCGTCGAGCTAGACCCAGTAAAAGAGACAGCAGAAGAAAAACAGGCTTTTGCTCATTACATTCAACTGCACAAAGAATATCGCCACTTACTTCATTCTGGCCGTGCTTTTCGGATCGATTCGCCCAATAAAAATCAATATATCCATGGCGTAGTTGGAGCAAACGAACAAGACAAAGAAGAACTTCTGATCACAGTCTGTCAATTAGCTATGCCTGAACATGCATTGCCTTCACCACTGAGAATCAGTTACGTAGACCCTAATGCACGCTATCAATTAAAAATAGTGGAGATGCCAAAAACCAGCTTCCAGCTCATGAAACAAGCCCCAAAATGGCTCGATAGAACGCTAGAGCTTAGTGGCGACAATTTAAGAGAGATCGGCATTACGTTACCTATTTTGGACCCAGAGTCAGCTCTGATTGTTCACCTAAAAAAAATATAAAAAATCACGGTCAATAAAATTAGACCCTACCTAAAAAACACATCAGCGAAGCACTAGGAATTAAACTCACACTACTAGTGCTTCACGGATGTGAATAAAGAAAGGAAAAGACTATGTCCATAACGGTATTTTTATCGTTTTTATTATTTACTGGCTTTGTAGTAATATTCACTTACAGCAAGGTAAAACGAGATAAGCATCACTCTGGAGAAGGATTCTTTTTAGGCGGCAGGAGCCTTACTGGTGGATTGATCGCCAGCTCACTCATTTTGACCAATCTCAGCGCCACAAGTTTTGTCGGTATGAGTGCGCAAGCTTATTCGAGTAATATGAGTGTTATGGGTTGGGAAGTTGCCTCAGGTGTAACCTTAGTAATTATTGCGCTACTACTGATCCCGCGCTACTTAAAGCAAGGCATCACCACAATTCCCGACTTTTTAGAAAGTCGCTATGACATGTCGGTCAAAAAGTTTGTAACGCTATTATTTCTTTGCCAATACGTTATTAATATTTTGCCTACCACGCTTTATGCTGGCGCTGTCGTCATCACCCAAATTTTTGACGTTAA
This sequence comes from Marinomonas sp. TI.3.20, assembly GCF_038155025.1. NCBI lineage: Bacteria > Pseudomonadati > Pseudomonadota > Gammaproteobacteria > Oceanospirillales > Oceanospirillaceae > Marinomonas > Marinomonas sp. TI.3.20. The sequence goes on from NZ_JBAKAS010000018.1 coordinate 61,832, forward strand.
AGGCTTACTGGGAATAACACAGTTCCAATCAATTGCCTTAATTTCTGCCGCCATTGGTCTATTAGGGTTCTTTTACGCCATCTACGGTGGTTTAAAAGCCGTGGTCATTGCCGATACCATCAATGGTATTGGCCTTGTCATTGGTGGCTTCATGATCCCTATTTTTGGCTTAATTGTATTAGGTCACGGTAGTTTCAGCGCTGGTTTAGACACACTTCTCACGTCAGCGCCTGAGAAACTTCAATCAGTAGGCACAGACAAAGACCCTCTTCCATTCTCCACATTGTTTACTGGCTTATTGTTAGTGAATCTATATTACTGGGGAACAGACCAGTCGATAGTTCAACGTGTATTAGGGGCTAAAAACCTAAAAGAAGCACAAAAAGGCGTTATCGGGGCAGGTTTGATAAAGGTTATTACACCACTCATTCTTATTGTGCCTGGCATTATTGCGTACCATATCTTTGGAGCAAATGCAGGTAATCCAGACGCCATGTACACTCGACTGGTAAACGAAGTGCTGCCTAAACCACTGGTAGGATTCTTTGTGGCCGTTATGTTTGGTGCCATACTGAGTACTTTTAATGGCGTATTAAACAGTTCAACCACCTTGTTTGCCCTAAATGTATATAAACCTTTATTTGGTAAAGGGAAAACAGATCTAGAACTAATAGGCAAAGGCCGTATCTTCGGCGTTTTCATTGCCATTATTTCAATTTGTATCGCCCCTTTCATCATGTTTGCGCCAGAAGGTCTATTTCAGTATTTACAAATGGTGGCCGGCTTCTTTAGTGTGCCTATTTTCACCATTGTTTTTGTTGGTTATATTTCAAAACGAGTGCCAGCCATTGCAGCTAAAGTCGCGCTGGTTGTCTTTGTAACGTCTTATGCTTCTATGCAACTTATATTCAAAGTGCACCTTCACTTCTTACACCAACTCGCCATTTTATTCGTCGTTTGTACGGCGTTGATGTTTATTATTGGTTACTTTTATCCACGAAAAACCGACTATGTTATGCCCATTAACGAGTCCATTAATATAACCCCATGGGCCTTCAGGTTTGAAGCCTCTGCCGTTGTTATCTATATGGTATTAGGTGCTTACATTATGTTCTCTAATATTGGCTTTATGTCTGATGATCCTACCTACATGCAAACTTATGGTGTGTGTGGATTAGTGATGCTTGCCGGAATCGTCTTTCGTATCGTTAAACAGAGACAGCACCGAATAAACCAACCTCAGTAACGCTTTTTCTTGCTCTCCTAACGATTCACTTATACTCAAACGAAATATAAGTGAATCGTTACTCCCCTCCCCCGAACAAAAACAACCGCAAGCTGGATCATACCCTTAAGCAGATAAGCACACCGCATGGGCTAAACGATAAGTTTAAAAAAGTATAAGCAAACCTTAAACTTACCTATGGTAAAGTACTATAAAAATGGTTCTGACTAATACAAAGAAGCTAAGGCAAAAAGCATATGGCTACTGTTAAAGATGTTGCGAAAGAGGCCAATGTTTCTATCGCTACAGTATCACGCGTCATCAATCACTCCCCTAAAGCGAGCAAAGCTGCTATTCAGGCGGTCACTGCCGCGATGAAAAAACTCGGGTATCGACCCAATGCTGCCGCCCGCGCACTAGTGAGCCAATCCACACAGACTATGGGCATCTTGGTGGGCGATGTATCTGACCCCTTTTTTGGCTCCATGGTAAAAGCAATCGATACGGTTGCCACCAAGCAAGGCAAGCACCTCTTGATTGGCAACGGTTACCATTCAGCAAAAAAAGAGCGCGAAACAATTGAATTATTAATAAATCAAGGCTGCGAAGCGCTGGTCATTCACAGTAAAAGCTTAACGGGACAAGAGCTAATTGCGTTTGCGGAAGAAATACCTGGGCTCGTACTGATCAATCGGTTTATTCCTGAAATTGCCAATCGATGTGTCGCTTTAGACAATCTAAAAGGCTCCTATCTCGCTACCGAATATTTGATTAAAAATGGCCACAAACAAATAGGTTATATCTGCTCTAATCATGACATTGAAGACACGGAGCAGCGCAAAGCAGGTTATTTACAAGCCTTAAAAGACAACAACCTGCCCCATTCAGAAAGCCACATTGAGTATGGTGCCCCGGATGAAGAAGGCGGCGAGCTAGCCATGACAAATTTGCTGGCTAAAGGATTACCTTTAACGGCCATTGCAACCTATAACGATTACATGGCTGCTGGCGCTCTGTCTGCTTTAGAAGATAACAACATTGCCGTACCGGCACACATGTCTATTATTGGTTTTGATAACGGCCTCATTGCCAAATACCTACACCCGAAGCTGACAACAGTTCGCTACCCTATTCAGATGATGGCTGAAAAAGCCGCGATGCTTTCTCTAACACTAGCCAATAAAGAAGAGCAAAAAGCCGCTACCATGATATTCGTACCCACCCTGGTTAAACGCTTATCTGTGATCCCATTTTCAGCAAATTAACCTCTGCATTCTGGTTTCAGCTTGGCACACAAAGCAAAGTTACCGTCTTTAAAAATGAAAAAGCCCTTTTTTAAAAAGGGCTTTTTACTAAACAAACTTACCGATTTACAATAAAAAAAGAAACGTTAGAATTTCATTTTTTTATCTTCAATTTTCACACCTTGGGTTGGCATGCCGGTATCGTAATCTCTTACGACAGGAGAGTATCCATCATTTGGTCGAGGTCTAAAAGACCCCATCCAACGAGGCTTAGCGTCTTTACGCCACGCTCTCATAGACCATTGATAAGACCTAAATGGATCTCGAATCTCATCCATATAATCCATCAACTCATCGTGCATTTGATTACGAATAGACGCATATTCTGGATGATCAATGAGGTTGTTCATTTCATTTTTATCATTGACTCGATCATAAAGCTCATCACTGGTGAATAAATTAATCACCAATTTGAAGCGTGGAGTGATCCAACAACGCACAGGGATAAAGCCACCAAAGCTATCATGCTCAACTTCGTAACGATTAAATTCAACCATTACGTTACGATCATTATCTTGTTCAATAACGCTGATTAACTCACCACCCGGCAGCATATCAGGCTGCTCGATGTTAGCCAGATGCATCATAGTCGGAAGAATATCAATGTGACTAACCGGTGTGTTTACTTGGGTTCCCGCAGAACCAAATACGCCAGCCTGTCTTGGCGGACGAACAATCAAAGGAATGTTAGTAATGTCGTCATACATAGCAGCGCCTTTACTAACTAGCTTATGCGCGCCCATCATTTCGCCGTGATCTGAGGTATAAACCACCCAGGTATTTTCAATTTCACTTTGATCTAAATGATCAATTACTCGACCAATTTCATCATCAACGAAGTCGTTACAAGCAAAATACAGCGGGTGATGATAAAGACCTTTGTCATCGACTGGAGATCGCATAGCCTCTGACCATAGTTTGTGATGTTCTGGTTTATTCTCTAGATCATCAAACGCTTTAGGGCCAAGATCATAGTAGAAATCTTGGTATTTTTTCAAATATTTAGGCGGACAAGTAAAAGGATGATGAGGCTCATCATAAGACAACACCATCAAAAATGGTTGTTCAGATTCAGCTGACTTTTCATCAAGGTAATTTATTGCTCGATCGCTGATTCGATGCGCCCAAGTAAAGCTTTCATCAATATGGTTAGCTTCTAAATCTTCAACTGAATTTAAGCCGTTACGCCACAACGCGATCTGTTTGTCACTTAAATCTGCTAAATAATTGGCGCCATCGTACCAATAGTCTTCATTCCACTCTGGAGGACATATACCTGTCCCATAATAATCATGGCCATCAAGATGCCACTTTCCGACATAGCAAGTTTGATAACCGGCGTCTTTAAAATAACGCCCCATCGTAGAAATATTTTTACCTGGTGCAATATTATTTGACCAAGGTCCAGATTGATTGGAATAGATCCCTGTAAACAAGCCGGCTCTTGCAGGAGTACAGACAGGAGAACAGGTATAGGCGGAATTAAAACGCACACCCTGCGCCGCTAAAGCATCAATATTATTAGTGTTAAGTGGTTTGCCACTATAACATCCAACCATATTGGTCGCCTGAGTATCTGTCATAATTAGAATAATATTAGGTTTTTTCATTGTCACTCCTGAGTGCATTTAACTGAGAAAACAAGAGACTGACCCATTAAAAGCCATAATAGCTGCGACTTTTAATGGGCAATAAAAACAATCTCTTACAGTGTAAAGTAACGATTACTTTTCTGAGATAGTCAGCTTTTTATATACTTTGTAAATAGCATACATAACGCCTAAGCCAACAGCGGTTACCAAAATAACCTTAAAGATAGAACCAGTAGGCGATGTTAATCCAAGAGGGGAAAACGCAGCATAAAGAAGAATAAAGGCAAAAACCAATACCCAGCCTGCCAATTTACCATGCTTCCAAGGCGTCACATTGACCATTTGCGCATCTTTTTGAACATAAGGCTTATCTAATGGTTTGATATAACGAACAACCGTCATAATAAGCAGCATAAGAACTAGATTTAAACCAACCAAATTTAGCCAATGCAGCTTGATAAAACCTAAATCATCATGAAATACGAAATGCGCTGTATAAAAGAAAACCATACCGAACACTAAGCCAATGTAACCAGCAATAGCAGGGGCTCTTTTCGATAACACACCCATAAGGATGACAGCAAAAATAGGTACATTAATGACCGCCATTATCGTTCTCATCAAGGTATACAAACTATCAGATGTCGCGATAAACGGTGCAATAATGATACAGATAATGATGGTCGCAATACCAAACAGACGACCAATTCGCACTGTCTGTGCATCGGTGGCATCTGGTTTAATTAGCTGCTTATAGATATCTAAACTAATGATTGTCGAAAGACTGTTTACACCACTATTAAACGAACTCAGTACCGCGCCAAATAATGCAGCACCAAAGAATCCAGTCAACCAAGTAGGAAGCACTTCACGCACCAAAATTGGGTATGACATATCGCTATTCAGGATGTTCGTGGTGACGCCATCAACAACTTTGAAAGGAATGTCAATCATACCGCGTTGAAACATATGCCACGCAATAATTCCAGGTAACACAAGCATGACAACGCCAATGATTTTTAGCGCCCCGGCGGCTAATACACCCTTTTGGCCTTCTGCTAAATTTTTAGCTGCAAAAGCACGCTGAACAATGGCTTGGTTGGTACACCAATAAAACAAGTTAATGATGATCACACCAGAAATCAGACCGTGCCACGGAACATTAGCACTATCAGTTAAGCCTACCGCATCCATACGCTGTGGAGCATCTGCTAGAAGAATTGAAAAACCATCTCCAATACTGCCTGAACCCAATTGATACAAACCAATAGCAGGCACTAACATACCAGCAAGAAGCAAGCCGATACCATTAACCGTATCCGAGACTGCAACGGCTTTTAGACCACCAAACACAGCATAAATACCGCCAATCACACCGATTAATATCACCATAATCCAAGTGGTGGCATAATCTGACGTACCGAACAATTGACTAACATTGAAAAGCTTTCCGAGCGTAATCGCGCCGGCATAAAGCACAAATGGCAAAAAGCCAATGACGATGGCATAGATAAAAATCGCAGAAGATACGACCCTCATACGCTTGCCATAACGCAACTCTAAAAATTGAGGAACCGTCGTAATCCCAGACTTGAGATAACGAGGCAGAAAAACGAAAGCAAGAATGATTAAGGTTAATGCTGAAGTGGTTTCCCACGCCATGACGTTAGCACCGTTAGCAAACGCGTTTGCATTCAAACCTGTTAATTGCTCAGCTGAGATATTAGTAAGGAACAAAGACCCTGCTATCACATACCAAGGTAAGCTCCGCCCTGCAAGGAAGTAACCATTTTCAGTATTTAGGTTGTCTTTCCTTGTTTTTATATACGAAATTACTGCAACCAGTGCAGTAAAAAAGACAAAAGACATTAAAGTAAACATCTTGATCTCCACCTTCTTATTATTGGATTTATATGAGGTGCATAAAATAAATAACGACTCTATTTATGCTAAGCAGACTGCGCAGACAATTTTAAGTTAAAAATCATCGTTAATAGCTGCTATCATCGAATTTTACTTAAGTAACAGCATAAATGAATGGAATGAATGATCATTTGCATGTAAAAAACGAAACAACATTTAACATCCCTATCGTCATAAATAACACGGTAGCTTCCAGTGGCATCACCCTATTGGCCTTATGGAACACCTTGGCAGACAAAAACTATCAGGTTGAATGGCCTAAGGATCGTCTACGCCCTCTGCTTGAAGGCAGCGTCATTGCGCTGTACACAAAACAAGGTCACGGTGAAATAGAGCTGTCTACTGGGGAAGTGATACAGCTAGAGGGAAGTACTGTTATTTTTCTGCACCCTACTACAATCCGTAGTTACCGTTGCAAAGGCCTGATCTGGGAAGTCTTCCTGATGGAGTTCATTCCTAATGGCGCAATCAACCTAATCTACGACCACCTAATAACACTGACAAACAATGAATTCTTTCATAGGGAAATGACAGATATTGTTGAGCTATTTCAGAAAACGGAATCAACCTATCGACATCTGGCGACTGCCAGTTTAACCAAAACCATTTATCACTGGCTCGCATTAAGCAAAGTCAGCGAGCAAGATAAGAACCTAAAAAAAGTCCAGGAAGTCATTACTCAAATACATCTGAATATGACAAAAAAATGGACGGTAAAAGAAATGGCTGAAATTGCAGAATGTACAGAACAACACTTAAGAAAAATGTTTTTAAAGTATACTCAACAGTCCCCTAAAGAATATTATTTAAATACTCGACTTACCGCATCAAAATCACTTATAAAATATAAAAACTATACTGTTAATCAAGTGGCTTCAGAATTTAATTTCTACGATGCATTCCATTTCAGTAAAGCCTTTAAAAATAAATTTGGCTTCCCCCCATCGAAAACAAAAAAATAATATCAATTAGATTAAAACAAAATACTTTTTAAAAAATATTTTATTTAATATTAATCAACAAAACCTTAAAAATAAAAACTTCAATCTATTTTTATTATAACCTCAGTCATAACTTTTAGATCTACCTACAAGACAAATAACTTATATCCAAGAGAAAAATAAAACCAATCTTATAAAACAAGGTGTACAAATATAAAATGCTGCTGCATAATTAATTTTTATTTAATAATAAAACAGCTATAAGTTTAAATTTAATAGGATCTACCTATGCAAAAAACACCTAATATATTGGTATTTATGACAGATCAACAACGCGGAGATTCACTAACTAACCCGTTGATAAAAATGCCAAATATGCGCGCTCTTATGAAAGATGGCTTACATTTTGAAAATACACATTGCCCATCCCCACATTGCTGCCCATCACGAGCCACCTTCTTTACAGGCCAGTACCCAACTGAACATGGCGTCTGGAACAATGTTTGCGTACAAAACACTTTATCCGATCGATTGAACCCTGGAACAACCTTATTCTCAGAGTCTTTTGCAAAGCAGAACTACTACTTAGGGTATTCTGGCAAATGGCATGTCAGCTTCAAAACAGGCCCTGAAGATCATGGTTTTGAAGAAAACTATGTCACTTCAAATAAAAACACCAAGCCAGACGAAGCAACAGCACATATGAGTGCAGGCTGGGAAGTCTATAAAAAACTAGCAGAAACCCTAGACGAAAATACAAATGCTCCCAGAGCAATGGGGCAGATAAAACGTCCGGGATATCCAACCTACAATCACTACGGCATGAAAGAAAATCCGTTCAATGACCTTGATGTCGTAAATGCTGCAATCGAAAAATTAAAAGAAATCCCAGAAGACGGACAACCATGGATGTACTATATAGGGACTCTAGGTCCACACGACCCCTATTTTGTACCGCAACGCTTTTTAGATATGTATAAAGATGTCGATATTGAACTTAGCGACATTCATTTTGATGATCTTCAGGATAAGCCTCATTTATATCAACGAACTCAGAAAGCGTTTAACCAATTAACAGTAGCAGAGAAAAAAGACGCCATTCTTCACTATATGGCCTTTTGCACCTACGAAGATTATTTATTCGGTTTGGTAATAGAAACGATTAAAAAACGAAATGACTTCGATGACACTCTAATTTTACTCACCAGTGATCATGGTGATTACAATGGAGAGCACGGCCTATGGTGTAAGGGATTGCCCGCCTTTAAAGGTGCATATCATATTCCTGCGATTATTAGCTGGAAGAATGGCATTAAAAATCCTAATCGAACAATTTCTGAGGCAGTTTCTCTTGCTGATTTTGCGCCTACATTTTTAGAACTTATTGGTGAAGACACCTCAACCCTGACAGGTAAGAGCCTAGTGCCTTTCATTAATGACGAACAACCAGAAAAATGGCGAGAGTATTCATTTACTCAAACCAATGGTAATGAAATATATGGCATTCAAAGAGCGGTATTCAGTGATAAATGGAAGCTTGTTTACAACTCGTTTGATCATGATGAGCTTTATAACCTAGAAGATGATCCTGACGAATTGGTGAATCTAGCTAGCAATGATAAGTATGATTCTATTAAAAAAACACTGTACATAGAATTATGGTCTTTTGCTGAGTCTGTTAATGATAAGTGCTTAAACCCTTATATCATGGTTGGACTCGCTGAATATGGCCCCGCCTATGCTTACAAATAATACAAAGCGATCATAAACAACATTGTAGGTTCAAGAGCTTAACTTGCTAAGTTCTTGAACCTTACACATCACTATGATTATTTATCTGTATTTTTTGATAAATGTGCTCACAACCAAACATCTGATACAAACAATAGACACAAAGCCCTTTCATACATAAACAGCACTCGTTTATTCTAAATTGATAACATAAAGCAGGATTACTTAATGAATCTAAATGATATAAAACAAAAAAATATAGATGTATCCTCTCATGGAATATTACCCAATACAGACATAACTTTAAAATTAAGCGAAATATTAACATCAATCGAAGGCATGGATAATGTAACCTTAGACTTTCCCAAAGGGATCTATAAGATATCAAGAAAGTATGCATTCGAAAGCTATAAAAATATTGCAAACCATGATGACGGTCTAAAACGAATTGCTTTTTATATAAAAAAGTTGAATGGCCTAACTATCAACGGAAATGGATCATCATTCATTTTTTATGATGAGGTCATCCCATTTGCAATTGAAGACTCTAACAATATAACGCTTAAAAACTTTAGCGTTGATTTCATCATGCCATTTCATTCTGAGTTAGAAGTTGTATCATCTGATTTGGATAAAAAAAGCTTTACGGCAAAAATAAACGCAGAACTTTACCCTTATAAAATTGAAAACAACCAAATTCTATTCAAACGATTTGAACAATGGGTTCAAGTTGGACAAAACATTGTGTTTGATAAGAACACCACAGCCCCTATTTTTAACGCGCGTCTTTACGAGACAAAAAATAGCCCTCATGCCTTTGATCTCGGCAATAATCTGGTAGAATTTTCACAACTTGGAGACAATGCACAACCTATACCTGTCGGTGGAATTTGGATCACTTATGGCGAAAGATCATTGAACAGAAATATTCCTGGAATACATATTATTGATTGTAAAAATATTATTTTAGAAAATATTACCATCCATACCGCTGGCGGCATGTCTCTTATTGTCGAACGGACAGAAAATATTAAAGTTTCTCACTATAGCGTCACCCCTTCAC
>NZ_JBAKAS010000019.1:0-68694 GCF_038155025.1 Marinomonas sp. TI.3.20
TGTAGACTCTCGTAAGACTTCAATTTTTTTGATCAACTACCTTCCGGTAAAACCGAACGGCGATGATCTTCTGAAGACTCCAGCGAGCGCCCACACAAATTATCTGATTATCTATTTTAAAGAGCGTCTGACGTGTCGGTCGACTTACTTAGCAAGCTAAGTTGCAAACTGTTGTTTGTTTCGTTGTCCGTGTCAGTGGGTGCGTATAATACATCGTAAAAATTCTAGCGCAAGGGCTTTTTAATAAAAGATTCATTTTTTTAGAATAAATCTGAAAGAAACTATAATTCAACGATCCGAAGCTCTTTGGGCATAGAGAAAGATACATTCTCTTCTCTACCTTTAAGCTCTTCTGGCGCACTGCCGCCTTCTTGTATAAGGCGATCGATCACTTCATTAATCAACACCTCAGGAGCGGATGCACCTGCGGTAACACCGACACTACGAACACTGGCCAACCAATCGCTTTGGATCTCGTTCGCATTATCAATCAAATGGGCTTTTGCTCCCATTCTTTCTGCCAACTCCCGCAGACGATTTGAGTTCGAGCTATTTACCGAACCAACGACGAGCACCAGTTCCGACTCTTTCGCTAGTGTTTTCACTGCATCTTGCCGATTCTGAGTTGCGTAACAGATATCGTCCTTCTTTGGGCCTTTAATATTAGGAAAGTAATGACGTAAGGCATCAATAACGACAGAGGTGTCATCCATTGAAAGCGTCGTTTGCGTAACAAAGGCCAACTTATCAGGATTTTCTACCGTTAGCTTCGCCACATCATCTGGATTTTCCACAAGGTAAATAGCGCCGCCCTGTTTATTATCATACTGCCCCATGGTCCCTTCAACTTCAGGATGACCATCATGACCAATCAAAATACACTCTGCACCATCGCGAGAGTAGCGCACTACTTCTAAATGCACTTTCGTCACTAACGGGCAAGTGGCATCAAATACTTTTAACCCACGCTTATCCGCTTCATCTCGTACCGCTTTAGACACACCGTGAGCACTAAAAATAACAATGTTGTCATCCGGCACTTCATCTAATTCATTAACAAAGACAGCACCGCGCGCTTTAAGAGACTCAACGACAAACTTGTTATGCACCACTTCGTGACGCACAAAAATAGGCGCCTCGAACAAATCCAAACATCGATTTACGATATCGATGGCTCTATCAACGCCAGCACAAAAACCGCGAGGATTGGCTAATTGAATGGCAAAGCTCATGCGACCTCCTCTACCATGACGATTTGAACTCGATAGGTTAGGGTGCGACCAGACAACGGGTGATTGAAATCCACCAGCACTTCGTTATCACTGATCTCTGCAATTACGCCTGGCAATTCATTTTTGCTCGCATCCGCAAATGACACAACCATGCCCTCTTCTAAATCCATCGCGAATTGAGAGCGCGGCATACGCTGAATATTATTTTCATTACGCGCACCAAATGCTTGCTCTGGTGACATATCAAAACGGCCTTCTTGCCCAGCACTCATGCCAACCAGCACTTCTTCAAAAGCGGGCAGCAAGTTACCATCGCCAAAAACAAAACGCGCAGGTTCATGGGAAAAATTGGAATCGACTATTTGACCGTCTTCTAAAGACAACTCAAAGTGCAACGTTACCTGACTATTAGTGGTAATTAGATTCATTCTTTTGGGCCTTTTTGTGGCTTCGCCAGCACACTTTCTAACAACATCAAAATAACACCAATGGTGATCGCACTATCCGCCACGTTAAAGGCAGGGAAATACCAAGACTGATGCCAATGAAACTCTAGAAAATCGACAACGTGACCATAGACTAACCGGTCGTATAAATTGCCAACAGCACCACCTAAGATCAAACTTAAGGACAACGCTTCCCAACGATTTGTCGCCGCTACTTTTGCTAATCGCCAACTAATGCCGACAACAACCGCTAAGGCGATAAAAGAAAAGAACCATCGCTGCCAACCACCTGCATTTGCCAAGAAGCTAAAGGCTGCACCTGTGTTATAGCGTAGCGTTAAATCAAAGAAAGGAAGCACAGGAACAGTCTGACCATAAGCAATGCTCGCTTCGATGCATTGCTTAGTCAGCCAATCCACTGCAAATATAACAAGCGCCAGCGCCCACCAGCGCTGGACTTGTTGCCATACAAAACGAATGGTCATTAAGCGTAAAGGCGTTGTTCACCTTCCCCATCTGGCAAGTTAGAGATACAGCGATCACACAACTCTGGATGCTCTGTGCGCTGACCCACTTCTGGGCGGTGATGCCAACAGCGAACACACTTTGTGTATTTGCTTAGCTCAACATGAACTTTAAGCCCTTCAAGATCGGTTGCTACTGCATCGTCTCCGGCTTGCGCCAATGGCAATACTTTCACATCAGAGGAAATCAGTACGAAGCGTAACTCATCATCAAGACGACTCAAGGTCGTTTGCAAAGCGTCATCGCAATACAAAGTAATTTCTGCGCTTAGGCTGGCTTTCATCTTGCCTTCGCTACGCGCTGCTTCTAATACTTTATTAGTAGCCACTTTGGCTTCCAGTACATGCTTCCAGAAATCACGACCCATAGGCTCATCGCCGGCCAATGTTTCTAAACCTTCGTACCATGTTTCTAGGAAGACAGATTCACTTCGCTCGCCCGGCATTGCCTGCCATAACTCATCTGCCGTAAAGCTCAAGATTGGCGAGATCCAGCGAGTGAAGGCTTCCATGATATGGTACAAAGCGGTTTGTGCAGAACGACGCGCCAAGCTATTAGGCTGCGTGGTGTACTGACGATCTTTGATGATGTCTAAATAGAAACCACCTAGATCCACAGAACAGAAGTTTTGAATTTTCTGATTCACTGTGTGGAACTGGTATTCGTTGTAAGCCGTATCCAACTCTGTTTGTAACAAAGCAGCACGATCGACAATCCAACGATCCAACGCCAACATATCACTGCTTGGAACCACATCTGTCGCTGGGTTAAAGCCAGTTAAGTTAGACAACATAAAGCGCGCCGTATTACGAATACGACGGTATGAGTCTGCAACACGCTTCAGAATCTCATCAGACACGGTCATTTCAGTGGTGTAATCGGTTGCCGCTACCCACAAACGAATGATGTCCGCACCCAAGGTATCCATCACTTTTTGCGGCGACAAGACATTACCTAATGATTTCGACATCTTGCGACCATCGCCATCTACCGTGAAACCGTGCGTTAGTACTTGTTTGTAAGGTGGCACACCGCGAATCGCGATAGACGTTTTCAATGACGATTGGAACCAACCGCGATGCTGGTCAGAGCCTTCCAAATACAAATCGGCAGGGAAGCTTAACTCTTCGCGTTGATCGATAACGGAATAATGGGTGACACCAGAATCAAACCATACATCTAGCGTATCCGTTACCTTGCTGTATTTTGCCGCATCATCACCCAATAGGGTTTCAGCGTCCATTTCGAACCAAGCATCAATGCCTTCTTGTTCGATACGCTTTGCTACTTCTTCAATCAAACGTGGTGTTTCTGGGTGCAATTCTTGTGTTTCTTTGTTGATAAACAAAGCAATCGGCACGCCCCAGGTACGTTGACGGGAGACACACCAGTCAGGGCTGTTATTCAACATCCCTTCCATGCGATTTTGTCCCCAGCTTGGCACCCATTTAACACCTTCAACCGCATGCTTAGCAGCATCAAGCAAACCTTCTTTGGTCATACTGATGAACCACTGTGGCGTTGCACGGAAGATCAATGGTGTTTTAGTACGCCAGCAATGTGGGTAACTATGGAAGATTTTCGATTCGAACACCAAAGCGTTGTTGCGGTTTAGCGCATCCAGCACGGCACCATCGACCTTGTAAACATGCATGCCAGCAAACTCACCAGCCGCGTCTGAATAGACACCATTGTCTTGCACTAAATTAATGGTACCAATGCCATTTTCACGGCCAACGTTGAAATCGTCTACGCCATGATCTGGTGCAGTATGTACACAACCAGTACCAGCTTCTGTGGTTACGTGCTCGCCCAAGATAATGGGGATATCACGATCCAAGAATGGGTGATTCAAAACAGTGTCTTTTAACTCTGCACCAACCGTGCGACCAACAATAGCAAAGTCTGTCACACCGTAGCGTGCCATCAAACCTTCGACCATGTCTTCTGCAACGATCAAGCGCTCTTTACCTAAGCCCATATCCACTTCGACAAGAGCGTAGTTAAATTCAGGGTGTACAGAAACGGCTTGGCTCGCTGGAAGCGTCCAAGGCGTGGTTGTCCAAATAACAACAGACACCTTGCCTTCGCCCGCTACATCAGAGAATTTCGCCAATAACCCAGCTTCATCTTGAGGGGCGTAACGCACATCCAATGACAAGGACGTTTTGTCTTGATATTCCACTTCGGCCTCAGCCAGGGCGGAACCACCGACCACACTCCAGTAAACTGGCTTGAAGCCTTTTACTAGGTGACCGTTTTCAGCAATCTTACCCAAAGCACGAACAATGTTCGCTTCGGTTTGGAAGTTCATCGTCAGGTAAGGATTTTCCCAATCCCCCATAACGCCCAAACGGATAAAGTCTTTTTTCTGTGCTTCGATTTGCGTGTAAGCGTATTCGCGGCATTTTGCGCGAAACTCTTTGTACGACACTTTCGTACCCGCTTTACCTATCATCTGTTCGACTTTGTGTTCAATTGGCAAACCATGACAATCCCAACCAGGAATGTACGGTGCATCAAAACCACTAACGGTTTTAGACTTAACAATAATATCTTTGAGGATTTTGTTAACCGCGTGACCAATGTGAATACTGCCATTTGCGTACGGAGGGCCATCATGAAGAATAAAAGTTTTACGGCCTTTACTGACTTCGCGTACTTTGTTGTATAGATCCATATCCTGCCATTGCTTCAGCATTGCAGGTTCACGTTTTGCCAAGTCTCCACGCATTGGGAAATCTGTCTTTGGCAAATTAAGCGTCGGTTTATAATCACTCATGGTTTATCGATTTATCCTCAAAGATCATCAGTTCACTGATTAGGCAAAGAAGTGTATTGCTTCTTCTTTATCACATTGAATTTGTTTTTCCAGCGCATCTAAGCTGGCCATTTTTCGCTCTGCTCTAATAAAACAGCAGAAAGTAACCTGAACATATTTATCGTACAGATCACCATTAAAATTAAAAAGGTGTACTTCTAAAATTGGCGTCTTGCCTTGCACGGTGGGTCTCACGCCGACATTAGCCACTCCGTTATGTATTATGCCATCAACGGCAAGCTGTACCGCATACACACCAGACAATGCTGGCTGAGTCCCTTTTAAATGAACGTTCGCAGTCGGGAAGCCCAAGGTACGACCTAACTTTTGGCCACCTATGACTCGTCCACCCAAAATAACCGGATGTCCCATATTCTCTTGAGCCGAAGCGATATTTCCTGCTTCCAATGCTTGGCGCACTAACGTACTGCTAATACGCTCACCAGCATTGTTCAACACCGAGGGAGTGTTCTCTACATCAAAGCCATGCCCTTCACCAAATTGCTTAAGATAATCAAAATCCCCTTGGCGATCACAGCCAAAACGGAAATCGTCTCCTACCACTAAATGACGAACAGACAACCCTTGAAATAATATTTGCTGACAAAAAGCCTCGGCATCTAGCTGCTGAAGCTTAGGGTTAAACGGCAAACACAACACATAGTCGATGCCCTGCTCTTTCAAGAAAAATATTTTATCGCGCAATCTGCTAATACGCCCAGGGGCAGTAGCGGCAGCGAAAAACTCTCTTGGCTGTGGTTCAAAAATCATAATACCAGCAGGCACTTGATAATGTTCCGCAAGCGCTTTGACTCGATTCAAAATGGCATAATGCCCACGATGAACACCGTCGAAATTCCCTATCGTCAGCACACATTCTTTATGCTTTGAACGGATATTATGAATACCGCGTATTAACTCCATAGTACCTCGTTCAAGATAATTCCACCCAGCGCCGAAAAAATAACCGAGATTATATAGCAGATCACCAACCGAAGGTAGGCCAGAACTCGCACAACCTCAGTAACACAATCGACTAAAACACAAATCCATTAGTGCCTGAAGGCAGATGACCTTAATCCCATAGCCACTGCGGCAATACCATAAACAACCACACCACCCACAACAACAAGCAGAATCTCTCCTACTCGATATAAATCACTCATCTGAGTCCAAACCAATCCTTGCTGGAGAAAAAAGTAAATCCAAACAGCTAAAGCAGTCGTGGCGCCCAACAGAACACGAATAATCAGCTTCCATTGAGGTGAGAAGTGATGATGCCCTTGTTTCCTCAAACCTCGCCATAATAAAAACGCATTTAACGCGGCTGACAGACTAGTCGCCAACGCTAAACCGACATGCCCCAAAGGCCAAACGAAAATCAGGTTGAGCACCATATTGGCAACCATCGCAATAATCCCGATACGCACTGGTGTCCCTGTATCCTGACGAGCGTAATAGCCTGGAGCAAGCACCTTAATCAACATCATGAAAACCAAACCCAAAGAATACGCTTGTAAGCTTTGTGCCGCTTTCGTGACATCCAATACCGTCAACTCGCCACGATAAAAAATAGTAGCAATCAAGGGCTCAGCCAACATACACAACGCCAATGCCGATGGCACTGCAATTAGCAATAAAACACGCAACGCCCAATCCAACGTATTTGAAAACTCTTTCGAGTCTTTACCCGCGAAACTACGCGATAAAGAGGGCAAAATTACCGTACTAATCGCTATCGCAAAAATACCTAGCGGCAATTCGTACAGACGATCCGACAGGTACAGCCAAGTAATACTCCCGGTTTGCAGAAACGACGCCAACACCGTATCTAACAACAAATTTATTTGCCCAACCGAAACACCAAATAAAGCAGGACCAATTAATATCAAAATACGCTTCACACCTGGATGCCGAAATTGCAGCGACGGCATCGGCAATAATTTAAGGCGTGCCAAAAATGGCATCTGAAATAATAATTGGACCACTCCAGCACAAAACACACCCCAGGCTACCGAAGTTTCTGCTTCAAGCGCATTGCGTGCAAAGACCAAGGTGGCTATCAACAAGGTGATATTAAGAAAAATCGGAGTAATGGCCGGGACTGCATATTCGCCATGGGCATTTAAAATACCGCCAGCCAATGCCGTCAAAGAAATAAACAATAAATAGGGAAAAGTAATCGTCAACAACTCAGAAGCCAAGCGCGCCTGATCACCGCCCGTTGTAAAACCTGGCGCGAAGATATACACAACCCATGGGGCGCATACCATAAACAAAACAGTAATCAATAAAAGAATCAACGCTAACGATCCAGATACTGCCGATATTAACGCTCGCACCTCTTCTTTCGTATTGTTAACTCGATAATCGCTTAATACTGGAACAAAGGCTTGAGCAAATGCGCCTTCGGCAAATAATCGACGAAAAAAGTTCGGTATTTTGAAAGCCACGTAAAAGGCATCCGCTCCCGCGCTTGCTCCCAATACATAAGCCAATGAGGCATCTCGGGCTAAACCGAGTATGCGAGATAAAAAGGTACAAACAGCCACCAAGACACCAGATCGTAACAATGAACTACTTTTGGGTGTTTTTTTCGGGGTGATATTATTTTCTGACATAATGATTTTACTAACCATTCCAACAAATTGAGGCAAGAATACCACCGGAATACGCAACAAGGCAGGGAAATAAGCCAGTAGTTTTGGTGATTATTTGTATAATGGGGTTGTGGCAAGCTCAAAAACTGGTAAAATCCGCCGCGAGATTACGAAGTCATACTTGACATTCATTTCACGACGCAGCACAGTGCTGTGCCGTTTCCTAACATAACGAAAGGAGCCAGACTGTGGCAAATTCCGCCGGTTCAAAAAAACGTGCGCGCCAGGCGATCAAACGTCGCGCTCATAATGGTAGCCTGCGCTCTATGGTTCGCACATACTTGAAAAAAGTAGATGCGGCTATCGAAGCAGGTAATCAAGCTGATGCACAAGCAGCTTACGTTCTAGCAACTTCTAAGCTAGACAAAGCAGCTGATAAAGGCCTTTATCACAAAAACAAAGCAGCTCGTCATAAGAGCCGCTTGAGTGCTAAAATCAAAGCCCTAGCTTAATGCCTATAAAAAAACCGGCTTCTGCCGGTTTTTTTATATCTTATTCTTCTCTTTTTAACTTAAAAGAACCAAACACCACACCACTACGGCCAACACCAAAGTCAGCATAACCGCGGCTGACCCCAAATCTTTAGCACGGCCAGACAGCTCATGATGCTCATCACTGATTCTATCGACTACCGCCTCAACACTTGAGTTCAACGTTTCAACAATCAACACCATACCAACAGAAAAAATCAGCAGTGCCCGTTCAAGCGCAGAATCACCCAACCAAAGCGCAAAAGGAAGAGCCACAATAAACAAACACACCTCTTGGCGAAAAGCAGCCTCATGCTTCCATTGAGCTCGAAGACCTTGATACGAATAGCGAGATGCGCTCAACACTCGCGCTAAACCAGACTGTCCCGGCTTTGCCATTACAAACTCCTAACCATTCATTAAGTAATTAACCAATCAACTATTAGCCACTCAACCAGCAACGGTTTAAACAATCACTAGATTATCGCGATGTACTAATTCAGGCTCACCTTCGTAACCTAAAACACCTATTATTTCAGAAGAACAGCGACCAAGTAACTTCAGTGTTTCAGCCACACTATAGTTAACCAATCCACGAGCAACAACTACACCGTCCTCATCAACACACAACACCATATCGCCACGAGAAAAAGAACCTTCAGCGTCTTTTACGCCTACAGCCAGCAAACTAGTTCCCTCTTTACGAAGTGCCTTAACGGCACCAGCGTCAAGCGTCAAGGAACCTCGACTCTTAAGGTGCCCAGCCAACCACAACTTACGAGCGGCTTGTCGACAATGGTCAGGCTCTAACCAAGTGCCAATATTCTCACCCATCGCCGCCCTAATAATGACATTGTTTTCACGACCAGAAGCAATTAATGTGTCAGCTCCGGAACGGGCAGCCAATCGAGCCGCTCGAATTTTTGTCAGCATTCCACCACTACCTAACGCCCCTGAGCCACCACTCGCCATAGACTCTAGACGCTCGTCAGAAGCTGACACATGAGGCAATAAAACAGCATCACTATAATCGCGTGGATTTTTGTCAAACAAACCAAGCTGATCCGTCAGAATAATTAACACATCCGCTTCGACTAAATTCGCAACTAACGCGCCCAAAGTGTCATTATCCCCAAAACGAATTTCATCGGTTACAACCGTATCGTTTTCGTTAACAATGGGTACAACGCCAAAATCTAGCAAAGTACGCAACGAAGAACGTGCATTTAAATACCGCCGACGATTAGACAAATCATCATGTGTCAGTAAAATTTGTGCAGTACATAAATCGTGCTGCTCAAAATGGGATTCGTAAACCCCTACTAACTCCATTTGCCCAACAGCGGCTGCTGCTTGCAGCTCATTCACCTGGGTCGGTCGAGAAGAGAACCCTAAACGCTTCATGCCAGCCGCGATGGAGCCAGATGACACCAAAACCACTTCTTTGCCTTGCGCCCTTAGCTCTGCTATCTGAGCAACCCAAAGACCAATACGAGCGACATCAAGACCCTGACCATCATTGGTCAACAATGCACTGCCAATTTTAACCACTACACGGTGCGCTTTAGCAATTCTCTCTCGAATTTCCATGATACTGCTTTCTATCTCATCAAGCCTAATTAACGAACGTATTCTACGTCCACATCATAATCATCATCGTCAAAGTTTTCGTCATCATCTAACAGCTTACCTGCTTTACGACGATTTTCTCGAAGAGACAAGATACGATTGCGACCTTCTTCGTCGATCAACGTACGCATAGCCTCTTCTTTTTCACGAGCTTCATCATCATTTGCCAGCAATTCACGCTTCTCTTCAAGCGCCGTCATTAGATCAAGACACAACACTTCCGTACCTTCGCCAGAGATAGCCGAAATACGGTATGCTTTACCTTCCCATCCCAATGCGTCGATTACGCTTTGGCAACGCTCTTCAAGCTCATCATCTGGCACCATATCCGTCTTATTCAGAACTAACCAACGATCACGTTGAGCCAATGCTGGACTAAACTGGTGGAGCTCATTGACAGCAATAACAGCCGCTTCTGCAGGTGTAATTTCATCCCAAGGCGCCAAATCGACAATGTGAAGCAAAATACGGTTCCGCACTAGGTGCTTTAAGAAACGAATACCAAGACCCGCCCCTTCAGAAGCGCCTTCGATAATTCCCGGAATATCGGCAACAACAAAGCTCTGATGCTTTTTAACTTTTACCACACCCAAGTTTGGTACCAGCGTGGTAAACGGATAATCAGCTACTTTTGGCTTAGCAGACGATACGGAACGGATAAAGGTAGACTTACCAGCATTTGGCAGACCTAACAAACCCACGTCAGCCAATACCTTCATTTCTAATTTAAGCGAACGCTCTTCGCCTACCGTTCCCTTTGTCGTCTGACGCGGAGCACGGTTAGTACTAGATTTAAAGCGCGAATTACCCAAACCATGATGGCCACCCAAAGCAACTTTGAGCTTCTGACCGGCTTTTACAAGGTCACCTAAGGTTTCCCCTGTATCTTCATCAATAACAGTGGTCCCAACAGGCACTACGATCTCAAGATCCTGGCCTTTTGAGCCAGTCATATCACTACCTTGGCCACTTTCACCGCTTTCTGCGATGTATTTTTTAGTAAAGCGAAAATCAATCAGGGTATTTAAGGATTCATCAGCAACCAGCAAAACGCTGCCGCCATTTCCCCCATCACCACCATCAGGACCGCCCTTCGCTACGTATTTTTCACGCCAAAAGCTCAAACAACCATTTCCGCCTTTACCCGCTCTTACATAGATACTGGCTTCATCAACGAATTTCACAGATTCACCTCTTAGGTGCATTATCAGAATCAACAGATACTGATTATAGGATTTTTCCAAAAAAAAAGCCCCGCATAGCGGAGCTCTTTTTGAGTTTTTAGTAAAACTAAGCTGTAGCGACAGGTGCTGTAACAACAGACACTGTACGACGCTTCAATTTACCTTTAACTTCAAATTTCACTTGGCCTTCTACAACAGCAAACAAAGTGTGATCTCTACCAATTTTAACGCCTGCACCAGGGTGGAACTGAGTACCACGCTGACGAACAAGAATATTACCTGGGATCACAACTTGACCACCGAAACGTTTGACACCTAATCGTTTCGACTCGGAGTCGCGACCGTTATTAGTACTACCACCCGCTTTTTTATGAGCCATGACTTACTCCTTAAATTAGTTTAGTTAGGGCTTATTTAATGCCAGTTATTTTCACTTCCGTGAACCACTGACGATGACCCATACGTTTCATAGAATGCTTACGACGGCGGAATTTCAAAATTTTCACTTTGTCTCCACGGCCATGAGTAACAACTTCTGCTGTTACTTTAACGCCTTCTACAACAGGAGCGCCAATTTTAACGTCGTCGCCATTGCAAACAAGAAGAACGTCGTCGAATTGAACAACGCCACCTTCTTCAATAGCTAATTTCTCAACTTTAAGGGTTTGGCCTTCTTGTACTCGGTATTGCTTACCGCCAGTTTTAATTACTGCAAACATGTTCTTCTCCAATGAGATTTACCCGGCTACTAAATTGAGTTTTACCTACTTCTAGTGGTTCCCAAATTCTTATCAAAAAATGATAAAAATTCACTTACCATATGATAGGGAGCAAAACGTGGGCAAATCGGACGCGAGATTGTACAAAATCACACCACTCAAAACAAGAGAAAAGGTAGTGTATTGTATATTTTTCATATTTTGGGTTGACCGCGGCGCGGTGCTTACCTAGCATGGGCTGAACTTGCTGTTCAGCTTGAGACTTTTTAGCTTCGGAAATTGCATGCAATCCAAAAAAATCCATGATGTTGTAGCCAATGAATTTGGCCAGGTTAACGACTACATTGTGTCACAGCTTCGCAGTGACATTCCGCTTATTGAGCAAATTGGTTACTACATTATTAGTAATGGTGGTAAACGATTACGCCCTTTATTAGTTCTTCTTGCCGCGCGAGCAAGTGCAGATTTAGATTCTGACAAACTAGAAAAAGCCATCAAAATGGCAACTGTCATTGAATTTATCCATACATCCACACTGCTACACGATGATGTGGTGGATGAGTCTGATATGCGCCGAGGCAAAAAAACAGCTAACGAAGAATGGGGGAACGCCCCTAGCGTATTAGTTGGAGACTTCTTATATACCCGTGCCTTTCAATTGATGGTTAATATCCGCAGCATGGAATGTATGTCCATTTTAGCGGAAACGACCAACATTATTGCAGAGGGTGAAGTACAACAACTGATCAACTGTGGTGACCCTGACACAACGGAAGAGAGTTACTTAAAAGTCATTCAGTACAAAACCGCAAAATTATTTGAAGGGGCCGCGCTTTGCGGTGCCGTCATTGCGGATGCCGCCCCACACTATCAAACCGCCTTACAACAATATGGAATGTATGTTGGTACTGCCTTCCAATTGATCGACGATGTAATGGATTACACCAGCACCGCCGAAGAAATGGGCAAAAGTGTGGGAGATGACCTTTCGGAAGGTAAACCGACTCTGCCGTTAATATTCACCATGAAAAACGGCACTAAGGAAGCTGCAGTCCGAGTCAGGCAAGCTATTTTGACTGGTGGACTTGATCATCTTGATAAGATAATTGCGGATGTTCAAGCTTGTGGCGCCATTGAATTCACGCAACAACGAGCACAACAACAAGCCGACTTAGCCATTGAATCCATTGCGATCTTACCAGAATCAGATTATAAAAACGCATTGATTACAATAGCAAAAACATCGGTCAATCGTAGAGCGTAATCCCCTAGTTACATAGTCAAATAGGAAACAGAGCGCCTCAATTAGCGACGCTCTGTTTCCTATTTAGACTCTTTCCCTAGCAATCCTTTAATCAGTTGTGCTGTTTTTTCGGGGTGCTCCTGCATAAAACAATGACCACCCTCCACCTCAATGACGGTAATATTCGAATTTAAACGTTCGGCGAGTCGATACGCCTCTTTAAAGTAAGGGAACGAATGCTTACCCTGAATAATATATGTCGGCACAGAGATTGAACGAATTGCCTTCCATAAGCCTCTTGGGTAACTCGCAAAAATGTCAGACTCCATCCAAACGGGGCAAGATAGCTGATACAACCCACTACTTTCATCTTGCCTAATAGAATGCTGAATATAATCATCTAAGCATAAAGGATCCCAACCTTTAAATATGCCTCTTCCCGTAAAGCTGGCCTTCACTTGATCCATAGTTTCCCATTGAGTCCGACGACGTTTGGCTTGTTTCGCTAAAGGAATCTTTCCTTTTAGCCCAAACAAAGATGCACCCCGCAATAACCACAGAAGACGGGGCGGGGATAAGGCCGGATCAAGCAATATAAGCCGATCAAATACAGTGGGATCTTGCGCACTCATCAAAGTAGTCATACAGCCGCCAAAACTGTGACCGACGCCAATATTTTCAGTTTTTGGCAATGCCACTTCATGAGCCTTTAAACTTATTGAAAAGCGCTCTGCGGTTTCATTCCAACCAACAAAGCGCTCTCCGGTCGATGAGCCACCATGTCCAGCGGCTTCTTGTAAGATTAAATTATAATCCTCTGCAAAGCTTGCTAGGAAACGCTGATAGGAGCGGACCGCAAAACCATTACCATGCAAAAAATGTAAATTAGGGCGGTCAAACTTAAGCTGATTCGTATACGCCATCGTAAAACCGTCTTCGAAGTCATATCGCTGTGCACTCAACCACTCATTACTCTGTAGCAACGTAGACAAAATCATTTACCGCCTTATACAACACTCCAGTTTCGCTTTATCAAAAAGGGTTATCTATACCCCTTTTCGTCTCTAATTCTAAAATAACACGCCTTTTTATAAGTAGAGAGCACTAAATGGTCACTTTTTACGCAGTCTAAACGCTTTTTTTCCACTCAAACATTCATATTACTTGCTTGAGACGCTATAATTCGTTGGATTTTATACTGCTAACTGGACCACTCAACTCAGCATAGCTAAATCGAGTTATTCGCTGAATGTGGAAATAGGATTATAATGACTACAGCTTCCTCGTTTGAAAAAGACGAACTATTACAATGCGGCAACGGTGATATGTTTGGTGCAGGCAATGCTCAACTTCCAGTTGGGAATATGCTGATGATTGATCGAATTACTCATATTGCAACCGAAGGTGGCAAATACGGTAAAGGCGAAATCATAGCTGAGCTTGATATTCATCCAGACCTTTGGTTCTTCAAATGCCACTTTCCTGGTGATCCAGTAATGCCTGGCTGTTTAGGTTTGGACGCTATGTGGCAACTCGTTGGCTTTTTCCTAGGCTGGAAAGGCAACAAAGGCCGCGGTCGTGCGCTGGGTTCTGGTGATGTAAAATTCACAGGTCAAATCCTCCCAACCGCTAAAAAAGTTACCTTCCATATTCACCTTAAACGCGTCATAGAACGCAAGTTGATTATGGGTATTGCAGACGGAAGCGTATCTGTTGATGGTCGAGAAATTTATACTGCACAAGATTTACGTGTAGGTCTATTCTCTTCAACAGACAACTTCTAAAGATTAAGAGTAAAAGAGGCACATTTATGCGTCGTGTAGTAGTAACAGGTCTTGGTATTGTCAGTTGCTTAGGTAATGACAAAGAAAGCGTTTTGAACTCCTTGCGCGAGGGCCGTTCTGGTATTCGTTTCGCTGAAGATTACAAAGAAAAAGGCTTTCGTAGCCACGTTTGTGGTCGCATCGACTTAGATTCATCCAATATTGATCGTAAGGTTCGCCGTTTCATGGGCGATGCGGCAACATATGCATATGAATCCATGCAACAAGCTATAACGGATTCCGGCTTAACTGAAGAGCAGGTATCTAATATTCGCACTGGTTTGATTGCTGGTTCTGGCGGTGCATCCGCTCAAAACCTAGTAGAATCCGCTGACACTCTACGAGAGAAAGGCGTGAAACGTGTGGGTCCATACCGCGTAACCCAAACCATGGGAAGTACCGTTTCTGCTTGTTTGGCTACGCCATTCAAAATCAAAGGCGTTAACTACTCAATCACTTCTGCTTGTTCAACCAGTGCGCACTGTATTGGTAATGCTATGGAGCTTATCCAGCTTGGCAAACAAGACGTTGTATTTGCCGGTGGTGGCGAAGAAGAAAGCTGGGCGCAAACATGTATGTTTGATGCCATGGGTGCTTTGTCTTCTAAATACAATGAAACACCAGAAAAAGCGTCTCGTGCTTACGATTCAAACCGTGATGGTTTCGTTATCGCTGGCGGCGGCGGTATTCTAGTCATTGAAGAACTAGAACACGCTAAAGCTCGTGGTGCAAAAATCTATGCTGAGCTAGTAGGTTACGGTGCAACATCCGATGGCTACGACATGGTTGCTCCTTCTGGTGAAGGCGCGAAGCGTTGTATGCAAATGGCAATGAGCACTATTGACGGTGAGATTGATTACATCAACACTCACGGTACTAGTACACCTGCTGGTGACATGAAAGAACTACAAGCAGTGAATGAGACATTTGGTGATAACATCCCATCTATTAGCTCAACAAAATCACTGTCTGGCCACTCTTTGGGTGCGGCCGGGGTTCATGAAGCAATCTACTGCTTGCTAATGATGGAAAACAAATTCATCACAGCATCTGCTAACATCGATGATCTAGACGAAGCCGCAGGTAACATTCCTGTTGTAACAACTCGTCAAGACAACGTAGATTTGAACCTAATCATGTCTAACAGTTTTGGTTTCGGCGGCACCAACGCCAGCCTAGTATTCAAAAAATACGACGCATAATCTAATCTGACTGATCATTCAGTACAGAATCAAAAAAGCCGCATTTTATAATGCGGCTTTTTTTATGACACTTTACTCAGCACTTAAACAAGACCATGCATGGTTGTATTATTTTCCGTTGGGCAGCTTCGCCATTTCGGCACGCATCCACTGTTCCATTTCGTTATGCAACTCAGACGTTTTTTTCCCTTCTGATTCAATCACTGGCCCAATAACCAAACGAATCGAGCCCGGAAACTTAAAGAAACTCTTACTTGGCCACGCATATCCAGCGTTATGCACCACAGGCAAGATCGGCGCCTTGGCCGAGGTAGCCAACATGGCTGCGCCCTTATTAAATTCTTTGGTTTCTGTTGGCTTGGTGCGAGTGCCTTCAGGAAAGATCAACACCGAACGCCCGTCTTCTAGACGCTCCTTGCCCTGACTCATAATTTGTTTCAGTGCATTCGTTCGCTTAGAACGATCAATCGCAATAGGTTGCACCATACGCAACCCCCAACCAAAAAAGGGAACGGACAACAATTCTTTTTTAAGCACCGTAGAGACAGGCGCCATTAGAACTTGCAGTACATAGGTCTCCCACTCACTTTGATGATTCGCCACCAGCACCACTGGACGATTTTTATTAATGTGCTCACGGCCAATGATTTCGATCTTCACACCACACAAAATGCGAAACACAAACAACAAACCCTTGTTATGTTGGTTAAGCACTGGCTGGCGATAGTCTTTCGGCAATAGCACAGTTGCAAATGGCGCAAGTACGCCAAAAAAGACCGTCGACAACATATAATACACAAAGAAAATGGTTGAGCCGATCCACGACCTTAACAAGATTCCTAAACGCACAATCGATACCTCAACTTCTATTCATTTAGATATTTTTGTTGCTGCTTTAACGGGTTGGCATACATAGCGATGACCGTGTCACGCAACTCCGGTGGACAGCTTTCTAGATACGTAGAAAACGCGCTGTCTGTCGACGGCTTGCCTTGCTGAATGGCTAACGCCGCTTCGTTACTCGCTTGGATGGCGTAGCTTGTGATGATCTGTCGATCCACTTCCGCGACTAAAGCTTCAGGGGTATCAATGCCTTCTTTAAGCACATCTCCAAACGTCACGACGACTTTGCCCTTTTGCCCAACGATGCCATTTTTGATGCTATCGATGTCTTCAAACTCAGACTTTTCATAATTACCGGTAGTCGATTTTTCATGCAATTCACGTGCTTTATCAAACGCACATGGATCATATTCATAGGAAATCGACACAGGGACAATTTTTAAATTGGCCATGGCATCAGCAAAACTTACTTTCTCTTTTTTCTGACTCATGTACAACATCTTGATCAGCGCAGGGTCGGTTTGATCCACCCCATCTTTCGCTCGCCCTTCTTTCTGAGCAATCCAGATATTGCATTGGTCTTTCGTAAGAGAGTGCGTGATGTAACCTGACAACTGCCCAAAAGCGGCCATCATTTCACGAATACCATTCACCGAGCGTTTCACAATAAAGCTTTTGTTTAAACGCATCAGATCAGACACAAAAGGGCGACGCAATAAGTTATCACCAATGGCGATACGAACCGTGTTCAAACCCGCCAAATACAAGCCATAATTGACAAACGCAGGGTCCATCGCAATGTCTCTATGGTTGGACAAAAATAAATAACCTACCTCTTTTTCTAGCTTTTCAATACCTCGATATTCTACGTCAGTCGTCGTGGTTTTAATCATACGGTCCATGTAACCCGCAACACGCATCTGAAAGTCATGAACGTTTTTAATATTGGCCACTTGACGCTTTAGCGCCAATTTTACCGCAAACGCCAACGGCGCTTGCAGTAATTTCGGCCAACCCGCAAAGCGGAAGCCGACAATCGTATTAATAAAATCTGGCGTGTCTACCAGGTTGTGCAACACCTCAACGACTTCATCGTCGTTGTAAGGGCGTATATCATGAAACTGATCCATTTAATTTTCCGCTAGTAAAAACTGTCTCGTTTTTATTATAAAGTTTTAATGTCGAAGCCTAACGCTTCTAATTCCGCACGTTTCGAGGCGGATGTCACCACCGCCACGTTTTCGTTTCCTTTGTTTAGGTAGCTTTTCGTTACCGCTTTTAATTGCTCAATGGTCACTGCCAAAATACGCGCTCGAAACGCTTCGCGATAAGCTAAAGAACGACCATGCAATTGAACATAGAAATCACTCTGCGCTTCACCTGCTGGCGAGCCAGGTTTATCCATTGAACCAATAACGCCTAATATAGCTTCTTCCAACGCATCGCCTGTATGGCTTTCCGTTAGCATCCACTCAATGGAAGCATCGAAGTCAGCCAAGGTTTCTGTTAAACGAGGGTCACGGTATGAATAGAAACGGAAGGCACCATTAGTACCATCGAAGCTGGCACCACCGCCGTAAGCACCACCCTGTTCACGAATCACACGATGTAGGAAACCATTACGTAAGAAGCCGCCCAATACCGTTAAGGCGGCCACATCTGGGTGTTCGCCAGAGACCGTTTTATATGCCTTACTACAGAAGCTTACTTGCGTCGCGGTTAACCACGCCGTATTGACCTTGCTATCCACTGCTGGCAACACAAATGCGCTTGATGACATACCGTGCGGTAAGTCTGCAAACACCGGTTGTACAGCATCTAAAATGCTGGCTTCGTGCTGAGGTTCAGCCACCAGCAACATCTGCTTAGGCGCCGCCAGTAATTTAGCGTGCAAGCGAGAGAACACTGCAAATAAGTCTTTTACCGCCGCATCATCTGCCTTCATTGCATCGTCTAAAGCAATCGCCTTGCTAATACCTGTCATGCCGCCCCACTGCTCTTGTTGAGCGGACAATCCTGATATACCACTCGACGCAGCGGTCATAGCAAGAGAATGCCCCTGACCTGTAACCGATTGCTCACGACGTGAACGACGCTGTGCCACCAACTCTTTTACACGACTGATTTCGTCAAAGCGAACATTCAGCATAGTGTCTTTTAGTAATTCACTCATTGCCACAACATTCGGCACCAAGGCTTTAGACGACAACACGAAATACGCACTCACATTTTGACGATCTTGAATGCTGGCGCGAATCGAGCTCGACGCCCCCAAACCACCACAAACTTGAGCTTGGCGCTCTTGGATCGCAAGATAATCTTGCTCACCCACACCTAGCTCTGTGAGTAACGAGGAAAATAATGGCAAATGACTTGTTTCTTCTTCATCCAGCTCTGGCAAATCAATCACTAGCTGCTGGTAGACTAAACCGTTCGTGCCCTGTGGATAAAACGTCACCGGTAACTCGCCTGTTTTCTGATGATGTTCATATTCAGGCAAACGCGCAGGCACATCTTCAAGGCCAACTTTTGGCAAGATGCTCATGTCATCCACTTGTGATTGACGCATTTTTAATGCTTCGCTACGGGCAATGATTTCTGCTTTTTCTTCGTCAGACAAGGCCGCTTTGATTTTGCTTAAACGGTCTTTTTCTGACTGATTACGGCGCATTTCTAGGGCATCATCAGGGCTCAATGTAATTGTCACGCGATGCGCATTAGACAACAACAAGGTTTGAATCAAATTCGGAATGTAGTCTTTATCCTGCACTTTCTCACGCATGCTTTCGATCACAGGGTCCAGATCCAATTGCGCAATCACATCACCAGAATGAACCGCGGTTGATAAGCCGGCTAGAATAAGCTGTAACCCGTATGGGTAACTACCGCCACCGACTTCACGCTGACTTAATTCTAGCTGATGCAGCATGGCATCGACCATGTCTTGTGGAATACCATTGTTGGCGATGTCTTCAAGGGTCGATAGGATCAATGCTTCCACTTGAGCGGTGTTTTCACGCTTCACACCTTCAAGACCACACATGAAACTCATTTCTTTATTGCTGTCTTCAAGGCCACACAAAGGCGATGGAGCACGGCCTAGCTCGCTACTTTCAAGCACCCTGCGCAATGGTGATGCACTGTTGTCCAACAGCACACTCGATAGCAATTCTGCTTCGAACTGCTGCGCAAGATCGATACTCTCACCCAACAACCAACCAACGACCACATGGCTGCCGTCTTCTTTGACTTCATCAGCGGCGTAACCTTCTTCCACACGAACCGGAGAGAAGTAACGTTTGACATTTGGTACGCTGACTTGTGTGGCCAAGCGTTCAAAACGGCTCAGAACTTTATCTTCGAATTCCGCTTGCAGTGTTTCAGCGGGGATATCACCAAAGGTCATAAAGACCGCATTGGATGGATGGTAATGGGTGCGGTAAAAAGCCAATAGATCATCATAAGAAAGATCAGGGATGTCCGTTGGCTCACCACCAGAATTAAAGTGGTAAGTATTGTCTGGGAATAGGTATTTGGTCAGTGTCTGCCACAATACAGAGGTGGTCGAACTCATCGCCCCCTTCATTTCATTGAAGACCACACCTTTGTAGGTTAGCTCAGACTCTGGATTGGTTGGCTCAGCGAACTCAAGACGATGACCTTCTTGAGAGAAATCCAGCTCATCCAAACGCGAGAAAAACACCGCATCCAAATACACACCAAGCAGGTTATGAAAATCTTTTTTGTTCTTGCTGGCAAATGGATATGCCGTCCAGTCTGATGATGTAAAAGCGTTCATGAACGTATTCAAAGAACGACGAATCATCATAAAGAAGGGATCGCGAACAGGAAAACGTTCAGAGCCGCACAATACGGTGTGCTCTAGAATATGCGCCACACCACAAGAATCGGTTGGAACCGTTTTCAATCCGACCAAGAAAACGTTTTCGTCATTCTCTGATGCGATATGAAAATGTTTAGCGCCTGTAACTGTGTGCTCGAACTCTTGAACAGTCACGTTTAGAGCATCGATAAACTCGCTGCGAAGAAAAGTAAACGCAGGATGATGTGCGGTGCTATTAGTCATTCTCTACCTCTAGTGAATTAGAATACGGTGATTGGAATGTTTTGGGGCAGCCTAATGGAACTCAAGACCGCAAAGTGCCGGAATTATAACAAATTTGTGAGTTTTACTGCACGAATAAACCGTGATGCTTTTGTGGTGGTTATGTGAAACTTTAGCGTTTTTGGGTTTTTTCCCAGTTTTCAAGGCGTGCTTTTTCGCTTTTTTTGAAAAGCACATACACGGCACCCAAACCACCATGATAACGCTGCGCACTGTGGAAGGCCATGACACTGTCTAAATCACGCAACCACTTATTAATGTAACTTTTGATCATCGCTTGGTTGTCTGGGTTTGGCGTGCGATCACCCTTACCATGAACAATAATCGCCACACGAATGTCATTCCGCATGCAATCTTCAACAAACTGATAGACCAACTCTCGCGCTTGGGCGACCGTTCTCTGATGCAGGTCCAAACGAGACTCGATACCGTATTTCCCCTGACGCAGACGCTTAAACACGCCGTCTTGCACACCAGAACGCTTATACTCTAACACATCGTTTGGTTCGACTTTTTCAACGTAGTCATGCGACAAGTGATTACTGTCGGCTTCTTTCGCCATAATAGCCGCACGTTTACGCGCTTGAAAATCCACCGGCGCACCTTTCTTACCAAGATACACTTCGCTTTTTTCTAAAGGCTGAATGCCTGCAACTTCTTGAGCAAACAAAGATGCTTCATCGTCATCGTTCACTGTTCCAACCTCTTCCCTTGTGCTGTGCCTTTGAAGCACCTAGCTATGCGTCAAAAAGCAACAAGTATACCGATAAATCCCCGCTAGATATCGCCTCGATTCAAACAAAATTTGCTGAAATCAATGGCAGTGTATTGACAGAGGTAGAGTGTTAACTCTACCCTGCTAAGTAGAATAAACACTCTACTCTTTAGGAAAGCTACTTTGAAACAACAAATCGCAGCCAGCCTTGAGCTTGCCTTTAGCCAATATGGCTTTGCCGAGCCAAATGTGGATAAACTGAAAACAGCCTGTAACGTCAGTTTGCGCACTCTGTATAAACACTACCCGTCGAAAGAAGCCATGGTCGTCGCCGCGCTAGCGTATCGCCACCAGCGCTATCTTACTTACCTTGATAGTGCGCTATCAGCCAATGCTGAACAGGCAGTATTCGATATATTTCAACGCCTTGAGGTATGGATGGCAGAAAACGCCCCTCATGGCTGTTTGTCGATGAATGCCGTTGCCGCTTTTCCCGACAACGCGCTGATTAATAAAGCCGTCAAGGAACACAAAGAGGAAGTCCGCCAGTTCTTAGCTGAAAAAAGCCAAAGATTAGACTTAATCGACCCTTTGTTCTTGTTACATGAAGGTATTTCCAGTGCGTGGCCTATTTTAGGCGCACAAGCGGTCGTTGCGGCTCAAACCATACTGTCCGTTCTGATGAATACGACTCAAACATCTAACTAAAAGGCCAACCACTATGACATCCACTATTCCAAGCTCTATTCCAGACACAATGAGTGGCATCGTCCTGACCGGACATGGCGACACAGACAAATTACACTACCGCGATGATTTACCTATCCCCATTCTGAGCAGCCAAGACGTGTTGATTCACGTTGCTGCAGCAGGCGTCAATAATACGGACCTTAATACTCGATTAGCGTGGTATTCAAAAAAAGAAACCGATAGTACTGGCGCCAGCTGGTCAGGTCAGGCTTTGTCGTTTCCTCTTATTCAAGGGGCAGATGTCTGCGGCATCATAGTGGCCGTTGGCAGCAAGGTTAATCCAAAACGTATTGGAGAGCGTGTTCTTATCGAGCCCTGTCTGCAAGAAGCCAACGGTGAAGCCCTCAACCCACCAGGCTATTTCGGCTCAGAGTGTAATGGTGGTTTTGCGCAATATACCAAGGCGGCAGACAGGCACGCTTACGCTATTCAAAGTGACTTATCAGATTCTGAACTGGCATCCTTTCCGTGCTCCTATTCAACTGCAGAAAATATGCTCAGCCGAGCCAACGTCTGTGCTCAAGATCGCGTCTTAATTTCCGGTGCATCGGGTGGTGTGGGCTCTGCGGCGGTGCAATTAGCAAAAGCGCGTGGCGCTCATGTGATTGCCATTACCAGCGCGAGTAAACGCCAAGCCTTGACCGATATAGGCGCGGACCAAGTTGTTACCCGTGAAGATGATCTAGTGTCTGTATTGGGGGAGAATAGCGTCGATGTGGTGATTGATCTTGTTGCCGGTGAGCAATGGCCGACCTTCTTACAAGTGCTAAGCCCAGGTGGTCGCTATGCTGTTTCTGGTGCTATTGGCGGGGCATTCGTTGAGCTGGATGTGAGAACCTTGTATTTAAAAGATTTGAGCTTATTTGGTTGCACAGTCTTAGCGCCGAACGTATTTCAGAACTTGATTCACTACCTTGAGCAAGGAAAAATAAAACCACTGGTGGCGAAAACTTACCCACTAAAAGAGATCATTCAGGCACAAGAAGCGTTTCAGAAAAAACACCATTTAGGGAAAATAGTACTGACGGTTACCACGCGTTAATGCGTACTTATAATCTTTAATCCTAAGTTATGCGCCCTATAAAAACAAAAAAGCCCCTATAAAAGGGGCTTTGACGCTAACACAATGCTTTTAGATACAAACAATATTTTCTGCTTGTGGACCTTTTTGGCCTTGTGTCACGGTAAATTCTACACGTTGGCCTTCAGCCAATGTTTTGAATCCATCACTAACAATTGCGCTGAAATGAGCGAAAACGTCAGGGCCAGATTCTTGTTCGATGAAACCGAAACCTTTAGTTTCGTTAAACCATTTTACTGTACCAGTTGTTGTAGACATAATAGATATCCTAGAAATTAATAAAAGTGTGCCCAAAATAAGGCGATTAAGCATGAAGAAAACTGATATTTAACTGAGGATAACGCGATGAATTATTACTAATAACAACGTGGTACGTACAATAAACAGGTCTTTCTTTCAAACTAGTATTAACAAGTGGACTAAAAAGCCCACTAATTAAAAAATTTAGATACAAACAATATTTTCTGCTTGTGGGCCTTTTTGGCCTTGTGTAACAGTAAATTCTACACGTTGGCCTTCAGCCAATGTTTTGAATCCATCACTAACAATTGCGCTGAAATGAGCGAAAACATCAGGACCAGATTCTTGTTCGATGAAACCGAAACCTTTAGTTTCGTTAAACCATTTTACTGTACCAGTTGTTGTAGACATAATAGATATCCTAGATATTAATAAAGTTAAGTTGTGCCTATAAAATTAGGCGATTGAGTATCAAGAAAACAAATATTTAACTGAGGATAACGCGAAGAATTATTACTAATAACAACGAGGTACGTACAAATAAACAGGGCTTTCTATTGACCCACTGAAATTACAATAACATCAAGCGAGACTATATAGCAAGTTTTATCTAGAACCTTCGCCAGAGTAAATAGCTAACAACTCAAAATAAGCGTTAAAACCTACCCTAGAATACACTTAATACCGAAATAATTAATTCTCATACATAACGTGCAATTTATTACCGTCTAAATCCCGACAATAGGCACCAAAATAATTAGGGCGATAGCGATAACCTGGCGCGCCCTCATCGGTTCCACCACACGCTAATGCGGTACGATAAAATGCCTCGACTTCGTCATTATTCGACGCCTGAAACGTCACTTGCACACCATTACCGATTGTCGCCTGCTGTTTATTGAATGGCGTCAGCACCCAAAAGCAACTCGCACCGCCAACCACACCGTAACCTACTTCTCCATCAACCGTCATCGTTCTGACCATGTTAAGTGTTCTTAACACCGCATCGTAAAAGGCACTCGCCTTAGTGAGATTGTTCGTTCCGAGCGTGACACCTAAAAGCATGACTTAATCCTAAGTTTGAAAATGGCGATATGATACAAAAAAGTCCCTATAAAGGGACTTTCGAGTTAACTCTAGACTTTATGCATTCAGATATTCAGAAAGGAATATCGTCATCGAAGTCGTCAAAGTTTGGCGCTTGCTGAGGCTTTGGTTCAGGTGCTGGAGCACGCTGAGGAGCTGCTTGCTGTGGCGCACGTTGCTGTGGCGCAGCTTGTTGCGCAGGTGCTTGTTGTGGTGCATTACCCCAACTACCAAAAGATTGTGGCTGAGCTTGTGGCGCAGCTTGTTGAGGCGCTTGCTGAGCAGGTGCTTGGTTATAGCCACCTTGCTGTGGCTGATTAAAACCTTGCTGTGGTGCTTGCTGAGCGGGTGCTTGGTTGTAACCGCCTTGCTGAGGCGCTTGGTTGTTACTATAACCACCTTGCGAACCTGAATCATAACCGCCTTGCTGGCCGCCATTGCTGTTATCACCACGGCCATCAAGTAACTGCATTTCGTTTGCTACGATTTCTGTTGTGTAGCGTTTGATGCCGTCTTTTTCCCACTCACGCGTACGTAAAGAACCTTCTACGTAAACTTTTGAGCCTTTTTTGATAAAGTCACCCGCAATCTGACCTAAGCGGAAATTACCGCGGTCCATAAAGGCAACCCGGTGCCATTCAGTACGTTCTTGCATTTGTCCAGTTTGCTTATCGCGCCAGCTTTCTGATGTTGCTATGTTAACGTTTGCAACCGCTGCACCCGATGGCATAAAACGCACTTCGGCATCATTGCCAGCGTTACCAATTAAGATAACCTTGTTAATTCCACGTGCCATGACGCTCTCCAACTAAATAATTCATTATCATCTTTAAAGGTTTACTTGCGGCGCAAGGCGCTGCAATGTCTCTTTATCGAGTATTTTTTTGTCTACTTTAAGATAAGCTGTGCGCTCATCTATGAAAATCTGCATATCTTCCACGCCTTCCACATGGGAAAGCTGGTCTGCAAACAGTTTTATAGCCGCATCATCGCCTTCTGGTAGGCTAAATGCCATGCTGCTCAGTTGTTGTATTGTAGGCTGGTATAAGCAAACTATCGACCACAACAGCAATACTAATCCGACGACAAGAAATAAACTGTTGCTGGAAGAGTACTGTAATAGCCAACCACCACCAACGCCTCCGATAAAGGAACCTAAAAACTGATGGGTAGAAAAAACCCCCATAGCAGTTCCACGATAACCAACTGGGGCTAACTTACTAATTAAAGAAGGTAATGTTGCTTCTAAAGTATTAAAACCGACGAAATAAGCCCATAGAAGAAGTCCAAAAGCCCATAAATAGGGAGCCCATTGCAACAACAAAGTACTAAAGCCCAACAATACAACAACACCGAACACCACTTCTTTCATTTTACCTTTAGCTTCGGCAATTATTACCAATGGTACCATACCAACAAAAGCAAAACCCATGATCGCCAGATACAACCAACTATGATGAGCCAAAGGAAGGCCGAATCGAGTGATTAGTAAGTGAGGCACAGTGACAAATAATGCCGTGAGACTTGAATGCAGTAACAAGACGCTAATATTTAAAAAGCGCAACTTACTATCTTTAAGTACTTTTCCTAAGGCGATAGCACTGGGCGTCGTATCTCGACGGAAAGTATGCTGAACCACATTTGGCACCATGAAGAGCACTAACGCGATACCTAGGAAAGAAAAACCGAAGGATAAGTAAAACAGTCCTGACAAACCAATAAGATCGAATATCCAGGGGCCCAATACCAACGACAGCATGAAAGAGGCACCGATACTGATACCAACGGTGGCCATTGCCTTAGTTCGGTTTTGCTCCCGAGTGACATCGCTCAGCAACGCCATTAATGTACTGGCAATGGCGCCAGCGCCCTGCACGGCTCGACCGATAATGAGAACACTAATATCGGTCGCGTTGGCGCAAATCAAACTCCCCAAAGCAAACAATAATAAGCCAATAACAATCACACGCTTACGACCGATACGATCCGACCACATTCCCATCGGAATTTGTAGACAAGCTTGAGTGAAACCGTAGATACCAATTGCGGTACCAATTAAGGCAGCATCCGACCCTGTTAAGCCATCGGCGGCTACACTAATAACCGGCATAATAAGGAAAAGACCTAGCATTCTAAATAAATACACTGATGCTAGTGCGAGAACAGAACGACGTTCGAGTACATCCATAAGGAGATTACAACCACTCAACTTAGGGTTTAAAAAAGAAAGATGCCTATTTTACCTAAAATATCGTTGAAGCTCTATTTCAAGTACTGTAAAAATAGACAGTTATTCCACCAACAATAACGATGTTAATTTCTGTAGCTAAAAAACTATTTGGAGACTCATGGATACCATCACCATACGCGGAGCTCGCACCCACAATCTTAAGAATGTGGACTTAGACATCCCCAGAGACAAACTAGTGGTGATCACAGGACTGTCAGGTTCGGGTAAATCTTCTCTCGCCTTCGATACACTATATGCAGAAGGCCAACGACGCTATGTAGAATCCCTTTCGACATATGCTCGTCAATTTTTATCCATGATGGAAAAGCCAGATATAGATCATATCGAAGGACTTTCCCCAGCCATATCTATTGAACAGAAATCTACATCACATAACCCGCGCTCAACAGTCGGAACTATCACAGAGATTTATGATTACCTCCGCCTCTTATTTGCACGAGCAGGTCAACCACGCTGTCCTGATCATGGAGAACCTCTTGAAGCGCAGACCATATCACAAATGGTTGACAAGATAATCTCCCTACCTGAGGAAACTAAAATGATGTTGCTCGCACCGATCGTAAAGGATCGCAAAGGTGAGCACCTTCATATTCTTAGTGACTTGTTATCTAAGGGATTTATTCGCGCACGCATTGATGGAATCGTTGTCGATTTAGACGATGTTCCAGCTTTAGAAAAGAATAAGAAACATACTATCGAAGTTGTCATTGATCGATTTAAAGTTCGTAGTGACCTTAAATTACGTCTAGCTGAGTCCTTTGAAACCTGTCTGGCTCTGTCAGACGGCATCGCTAAAGTCCTCAATATGGACGACGACAAGGACATTCACATTTTCTCAAGTAAATTTGCTTGCCCTGTTTGTGGCTACAGCTTAACGGAGCTTGAGCCTCGTTTATTCTCATTTAATAACCCGAATGGAGCATGCCAAACCTGTGACGGCTTAGGCACTCATCAACTATTTGATCCAGATCGCATCATTCAAGACGGCACATTAACCCTTGCTGAAGGCGCCATTCGCGGCTGGGGACGACGCAGTATTTTTTACTACCAGCAATTGACAGCATTAGCAAAGCACTATGGCTTTGATGTAGAAGCTAAATTTAAAGACATTCCAATAGAATTTCAAAATAAAATTCTAAAAGGCTCAGGCAAAGATAAAATAGATTTTGTTTACATCAATGAACGCGGTGACAAAATGATTCGATCTCATGTCTTTGAGGGTGTATTACCGAACCTTCAGCGTCGCTATCATGAGACCGAGTCTGACAGTGTTAGAGAAGACTTGTCTCAATACATTAGTACTCAGTCGTGCCCAGATTGTCATGGCTCACGACTTAATCGCTCAGCAAGAAACGTATTTATTAATGAACAGACCTTGCCTGAAATAGTGACTTACCCAATTGCCGAATGCCTTCATTATTTTGAAGCACTTGAACTTCCTGGCGCACGCGGTGAAATCGCGTCAAAAATTCTCAAAGAAATTTGCGATCGACTGACCTTCTTAGTTAATGTGGGATTGGATTACTTAACCCTAGACCGAAAAGCCGACTCCTTATCAGGTGGCGAAGCCCAACGTATTCGCCTAGCGAGCCAAATTGGCGCTGGATTAGTTGGGGTTATGTATATACTTGATGAGCCTTCTATCGGGCTTCACCAACGAGATAATGAACGCTTGATTGAAACGCTGACTCGCTTACGAGATCTTGGTAATACCGTCATTGTCGTGGAACATGATGAAGATGCGATTCGTGTCGCTGATTTTGTCGTCGACATTGGCCCTGGTGCCGGCATTCATGGTGGCGAAGTGATTGTTAGTGGCACACCACAAGATGTAATGGATTGCGAGAACTCGGTAACCGGTCAATTCTTGACCGGCAAACGTAAAATTGAAATACCTTCCACCCGAAACAAAGCAAAAAATGGACAATCACTAAACTTAATTGGTGCGACAGGAAACAACCTAAACAACGTGGATCTAAAAATTCCCGTCGGTATCATGACCTGTGTCACCGGCGTGTCTGGCTCAGGTAAATCAACTCTGATAAACGGCACCCTATATCCATTGGCATCAACCGCATTAAATGGTGCAACCACCCTGAAAGCGGCGCCCCATGATCGTATTGAAGGGTTAGATCTGTTCGATAAATGCGTAGATATAAACCAAAGCCCCATTGGTAGAACACCACGTTCTAATCCAGCAACTTACACAGGCATCTTCACGCCGATGCGAGAGTTGTTTGCAGCCACTCAAGAAGCGCGTTCCCGCGGCTATAAGCCAGGACGTTTTAGCTTTAATGTGAAAGGTGGTCGCTGTGAAGCCTGCCAAGGCGACGGAGTGATAAAGGTTGAAATGCATTTCTTACCGGATGTCTATGTTCCTTGTGACATCTGTAAGGGGAAACGTTATAACCGTGAAACGCTCGAAATTCATTATAAAAACAAAAATATTCATCAATGTTTAGATATGACCATTGAAGATGCCAGAGACTTTTTCGATGCCGTTCCCTCTATTGCACGTAAACTGCAAACCTTGATTGATGTTGGCCTAGGCTATATAAAGCTAGGACAAGCCGCGACAACGCTATCTGGTGGTGAAGCACAACGTGTGAAGCTAGCAAAAGAACTGTCTAAGCGCGATACAGGTCAGACCTTATATATCCTTGATGAACCAACCACCGGATTGCATTTTGCCGATATAGAGCAGCTTCTGAAGGTATTACATCGCTTACGAGATCACGGCAATACCGTTGTCGTCATTGAACATAATCTAGATGTGATCAAAACGGCTGACTGGGTTGTAGATCTTGGACCAGAAGGCGGCAGCGGCGGTGGCTATATCATTGCAGAAGGGACACCAGAAGAGGTAGCAGAATCAACCCGCTCTCATACCGGTCGCTTCTTAAAAGGGATGCTAGCCGAGAAAAATAAACAATGAAGCATTAACCCCCATAATTCATTGAACAAAAAAGCGGCTATGCCGCTTTTTTTGACACAAATTTCAGACACAAAAAAAGCCGAGCTATAAGCTCGGCTTTTTTGTTACAAACTGATATTACTCAGCTGCTTCCGCAACTGGTCGATCGACCAATTCAACGTAAGCCATAGGTGCATTGTCACCTGAACGGAATCCACATTTTAAAATGCGAATGTAACCGCCAGGACGAGCTTGGTAACGAGGACCAAGTTCTGTGAACAATTTACCTACTGCATCTTTGCTACGAGTACGAGCAAAGGCAAGGCGACGATTCGCAACGGAATCTTCTTTCGCCAGGGTAATCAAAGGCTCTGCAACACGGCGAAGTTCTTTGGCTTTCGGCAACGTAGTTTTAATAACTTCGTGCTCGAACAAAGAAGCAGCCATATTTTTAAACATCGCTTTACGATGAGAGCTAGTACGGTTTAAGTGACGACCACTCTTACGATGACGCATTTTATATTCCTTACCAAACTACGGTGGTCAGGGAACAATGACCTAGCGAGCTAGTACCTTGCTATCGTCTTTCAAACTAGCCGGTGGCCAGTTCTCTAAACGCATTCCCAAAGACAAACCACGCTGTGCTAAAACATCTTTGATTTCAGTTAACGACTTTTTACCTAGGTTAGGCGTCTTAAGAAGCTCAACCTCAGTACGTTGAATCAAATCACCGATGTAATAAATGTTCTCTGCTTTCAAACAATTAGCACTGCGAACGGTTAACTCAAGATCATCAACCGGGCGTAGCAAAATTGGATCAATCTCATCCTCTTCTTCCACAACAGGCGCTTCGCTTTCGCTTTCAAGGGCGACAAAGACAGCGATTTGCTGTTGTAAAATAGTCGCTGCGCGACGGATAGCTTCTTCAGGGTCAATCGTACCATTTGACTCGATATCTAAAACTAGCTTATCAAGATCAGTACGTTGCTCAACTCGAGCATTATCAACACTGTAGGCTACACGACGAACAGGGCTGAACGAGGCATCCAGTTGCAAGCGACCAATAGGACGAGTCTCATCGTCGCTAGCAACACGAGCGTCAGCAGGCTCATAACCGCGACCACGAGCCACTTTGATCTGCATAGAAAGTTCAGCAGTATCGTCCAAGTGGGCAAGTACATGGTCAGGGTTAGCGATCTCTGCATCAGCAACTAACTGAATATCACCAGCTGTTACGATACCAGGACCTTTTTTACTTAAAGTAAGAGTTGCTTCATCTTGCCCGTGTAGAGCGATCGCAACTCCTTTCAGGTTAAGAAGAATTTCAATGACATCTTCTTTAACCCCTTCAATTGCGCTGTATTCATGCAATACACCGTCGATTTCAACTTCAACAATTGCACAACCAGGCATTGAAGACAATAGAATACGACGCAACGCATTACCTAAAGTATGACCAAAACCACGTTCTAGTGGTTGTAATGTAACTTTAGCTCGCGTTTTGCCTAATTCTTGAACTTCAATGTTGCGTGGGGTTAACAATTCGCTCACTGAACGCTGCATAGATCCACCTATTTCTTAATCCTAATCACCAACTTACTTAGAGTAAAGTTCGACAATTAGGTTCTCATTAATTTCAGCTGATAAATCGGCACGTTCTGGAACAGCTTTATAAGTTGCTTCCAGTTTAGTTGTATCAACTTCGATCCAATGGATCGATGTGCGATTTTTAGATAGCTCTAGTGCGCTTTGAATACGCAATTGCTTCTTAGCTTTTTCACGGATAGACACAACATCACCAGCTTGAACTTGGTAAGATGGAATGTTAACCGTAGCGCCATTTACTAGAATGCCTTTATGGCCTACTAGTTGACGAGCTTCCGCACGTGTAGAACCAAAACCTGCGCGGTAAACAACGTTATCTAAACGTGATTCCAAAAGTTGCAAAAGGTTCTCACCAGTCGCGCCTTTTAGACGAGCAGCAGATTTGTAGTAATTACTAAATTGTTTCTCAAGAACACCGTACATACGGCGAACTTTTTGTTTCTCACGTAATTGTAAGCCGTAATCAGAAAGACGACTGCGACGTGCACCGTGCACACCAGGAACCGTATCTGCTTTACATTTTGACTCAAGAGCGCGTGAACCGCTCTTCAATTGCAA
The DNA here is from genome assembly GCF_038155025.1 of Marinomonas sp. TI.3.20. Lineage (NCBI taxonomy): Bacteria > Pseudomonadati > Pseudomonadota > Gammaproteobacteria > Oceanospirillales > Oceanospirillaceae > Marinomonas > Marinomonas sp. TI.3.20. The sequence goes on from NZ_JBAKAS010000019.1 coordinate 32,124, forward strand.
GTCGGTGCCTTCACGACGAGACAATTTACAAGTTGGACCTATATAACGAGCCATGTATCTGTCTCCTCAGTTAAACGCGACGTTTCTTAGGTGGACGACAACCGTTGTGCGGGATTGGCGTCACATCTGTGATGTTATTAATACGCAAGCCCAATGCATTCAATGCACGAACTGCGGACTCACGACCAGGACCAGGGCCCTTAATCATTACGTCGACGTTTTTAAGGCCAAATTCTTGTGCGACAGTACCGGCACGTTCCGCTGCTACTTGAGCTGCGAATGGTGTACTTTTACGAGATCCGCGAAAACCAGAACCACCTGCAGTAGCCCAAGACAAAGCGTTGCCTTGGCGATCGGTGATAGTCACGATAGTGTTGTTAAATGATGCATGTACATGAGCAACACCATCAACAACCGTCTTTTTGACTTTTTTCTTGGTATTGCGCGTAGCTGGCTTAGCCATATTGCACTTTCCTATTTAATGCTCAGCTCTTGCTGTCTTAGCAGCTAGAGCGAAACGCGTTTATATTACTTACGAATAGGCTTACGAGGGCCTTTCCGTGTACGAGCGTTCGTTTTGGTACGTTGACCACGAACAGGTAGGCTGCGGCGATGACGAATACCACGATTACAGCCAAGATCCATCAGACGTTTAATAGACATGCTGACTTCACGGCGTAGATCACCCTCTACAGTATACTTAGCAACTTCACCACGAAGTTCATCAAGAATATCATCACTTAATGAACCGATTTTCGTAGTTTCTGCAACACCTGACGCGGCGCAAATTGCGCGCGAACGAGTGCGACCAATTCCGAAGATGTAAGTCAGAGAAATGACCGCATGTTTATTGTCAGGAATATTGACACCGGCTATACGAGCCATTCAATTTACTCCGTTGTTATGGATGATTAATCATCACTTTGCTTTCATGAGGGCGGCTGATTATGCCTATCTTTAGGCCATAAATCAACCACCCTTCCCTATCATTGAGCTAACTCGCAATTAACCTTGACGCTGTTTGTGACGAGGCTCAGAGCAAATCACTCGAACTGCACCGTTACGACGAACGATTTTACAGTTACGACAGATTTTTTTTACAGATGCACGTACTTTCATGTTCAACTCCAACCTATGCTATCGCATTAGGCCATTTTGACCATAACCAGTCAGATTAGACTTCTTCATTAACGACTCGTATTGATGACTCATCAAATGACTTTGAACTTGGGACATAAAGTCCATGACAACAACAACGATGATTAACAACGAAGTACCGCCAAAGTAGAATGGAACATTCCACGCAACAACAAAGAACTGAGGCATCAGAGACACTAGAGTGATGTATAAAGCACCAAACAATGTCAAACGGGTCATTACACCATCAATATATCGAGCTGTATGATCGCCTGGACGAATACCCGGTAAAAAAGCACCGGATTTTTTTAAATTATCTGCCACATCTTTAGGGTTGAACACTAGCGCTGTATAAAAGAAGCAAAAGAAAACGATTGCTATCGAAAACAACAACACATAGAGAGGTTGCCCAGGAGCGAGAGCCAAAGAAATATTTTGCAACCATTCCATTCCTTTGCCTTGACCAAACCATTGGCCGATCGAAGCAGGGAACAAAAGGATACTTGAAGCAAATATAGGTGGGATAACACCCGCCATATTCACTTTAAGTGGCAAATGACTCTTTTGTGCAGCAAACACTTTATTGCCTTGCTGACGCTTAGCATAATTAACCGTAATACGACGCTGACCACGTTCGATGAAAACAACGAGCGCGATAGTTGCCACGGCAATAATACCAATCAACAATAAGGCAAGAATATTAATATCGCCTTGACGAGCCGACTCAAATGAACGGCCTAGAGCAGAAGGTAAGCCGGCAACAATACCGGAGAAAATGATAATAGAAATACCATTACCAATCCCTTTCTCTGTCACTTGTTCGCCAAGCCACATCAAGAAAACCGTTCCAGCAACTAGAGTAACTACAGCAACGCCATAAAACTCAATACCATTACTAAACGAAATACCCTGACTGGCCAAACCGACTGCCATGGAGGCAGACTGAACAAGTGCCAAAAGAACAGTACCGTAGCGAGTGTACTGAGTTATCTTGCGACGACCCGCTTCACCCTCTTTCTTCAACTGCTCTAGTTGCGGACTCACAACCGTTAATAACTGCATAATAATAGAGGCAGAAATATAGGGCAGAATACCAAGCGCAAAAATACTCATACGCTCGAGCGCGCCCCCTGAGAATACGTTAAATAAACTCAGAATTGTGCCTTCATTTTGGTTAAACAGGGCAGACAATCTATCAGGGTTAATACCCGGGACAGGGATGTGTGCACCAATTCGGTATACAATAATTGCTATGAAAACGAAACGAATACGCGACCAAAGTTCGCTTAATCCGTTTTGCATTCCAGCTGGTAGTGAGCCACGCTTTGCCATCTATTCCTCGACTTTTCCGCCAGCAGCTTCAATAGCGGCACGAGCACCTTTAGTCACTTTAAGACCACGAACAGTAATTGCTTTGTCGATAGAACCTGACAAAATTACACGAGCTGTCTTAATTTGATGACCAAGAATGTCGGCGCTTTTAAGAGCTGCCAAATCTACAACTTCAGCATTTACAGCAGTAAGTTCGTTTAAACGAACTTCAGCAACATACTTTGCTTGACGTGAAGTAAAACCAAATTTTGGCAGACGACGCTGCAAAGGCATTTGACCACCTTCAAAACCAGGTTTTACTGAGCCACCAGAGCGAGATTTAAGACCTTTATGGCCTCGTCCGCCGGTTTTGCCCAAGCCGCTACCAATACCGCGACCAACACGTTTAGGAGCATGTTTGCTACCCTCAGCAGGACTAAGTGTATTTAAGAACATGTTATTCCCCTACCACTTTTACCATGTAATAAACTTTATTAACCATACCACGTACTGATGGAGTATCTTCCAACTCACGTGTTTGGCCAACTTTACGCAAACCCAAGCCTTTAACAGTTTCACGGTGCTTTGGAAGACGACCGATCGGGCTGCGGGTTAGTTGAACTGTGATGGTATTATTCGCCATAACACATTACCCCAAAATTTGATCGACTGACTTACCGCGTTTAGCCGCGATTTGCTCAGGTGCTTTCATATCTTGCAAACCTTTAATCGTAGCGCGAACTACGTTTACTGGGTTTGTAGATCCGTAACATTTTGCCAAAACGTTGTGAACGCCTGCAATTTCTAGAACTGCACGCATTGCACCGCCGGCGATGATACCAGTACCTTGAGAAGCAGGCTGCATGTAGACTTTAGAAGCCCCGTGCACTGCTTTAATAGGATACTGTAAAGTATCGCCATCAAGTCTTACTGAAACCATGTTGCGACGAGCTTGTTCCATCGCTTTTTGGATAGCCTGAGGGACTTCACGCGCTTTACCGCGACCGAAGCCAACCTTACCTTTTCCATCACCTACGACTGTCAAAGCTGTGAAAGAGAAGATACGACCGCCCTTTACAACTTTAGCAACGCGGTTTACTTGAACTAGCTTCTCTTGGAGGTCGCTAGTTTGTTGATCGTTAACTGCCATTTGCTACCCCTTTAGAACTCTAGACCGGCTTCACGAGCTGCGTCAGCAAGAGCTTGAACGCGGCCATGGTATTTGAAGCCAGAACGGTCAAAAGCGACCGAAGTGACACCTGCTTCTTTAGCGCGTGTAGCAATCAAAGTACCGACTTGTATAGCCGCTTCTTTGTTGCCAGTCGCTGTAGCACGTAGATTTTCTTCTAGAGTAGAAGCGCTTGCTAGCACTTTGCTACCACATGAAGATATCACTTGAGCATACATATGACGTGGTGTGCGATGTACAGTAAGACGATTCGCACCTAGTTCACGAATATGTAGGCGTGCACGACGTGCACGACGAATTCGAGATTGTTTCTTAGTGTTCATGAATGCTTACCTACTTCTTCTTAGCTTCTTTACGACGAATAGTTTCGTCAGCATAGCGAACACCTTTGCCTTTATAAGGCTCTGGTGGACGGAAACCGCGAACTTCTGCAGCGACTTGGCCAACGGCTTGTTTATCAACACCCCTGATCACAATCTCTGTCTGTGAAGTACATTCAGCTGTAATGCCTTCAGGTAGTTCATAGTCTACTGGGTGAGAAAAACCCAAAGACAGGTTAAGTACTTTACCTTTTAGGGCAGCACGATAACCAACACCTTGAAGAAGCAATTTTTTCTCAAAACCTTGGCTTACACCAACAACCATGTTGTTGACCAAAGCGCGAGTTGTACCAGCTAAGGCACGGCTTTGTTTTGCACCATCGCGGGCAGCGAAGGTGATAACATTTTCTTCTTTAGACACTTGTACGCTTGTGTGAACATTAAACTCTAATGAACCTTTGCCGCCTTTAACAACAACAGTTTGGCCATTTAGGGTTAGATCTACACCACTAGGAAGCGTCACGGGACTATTAGCAACTCGAGACATACTAACTCCTAGAATACTGTGCAGATTACTTCACCGCCGATACCAGCAGCGCGAGCTGCACGGTCTGTCATAACACCTTTAGAGGTAGATATGATTGCAACACCAAGGCCTGCTTCTACTTTAGGTAGTGCAGTGTGACCTTTGTATTGACGCAAACTTGGGCGTGATGCGCGTTTAATTTGTTCGATAACCGGCTTACCTTCGTAGTATTTCAACTCGATAGTAAGGGTCGGTTTAATCGCTTCGTCTACAGAAAAGTTACCTACGTAACCTTCTTCTTGTAGAACTGCAGCGACAGATGTCTTCATTTTTGATGAAGGCATGCTCACAGAGGTCTTTGCAGCCATCTGTGCATTACGAATACGTGTAAACATATCCGCAAGGGTATCTTGCATACTCATTAAAGAGCTCCTAATTAAAAACCATTGTGCAGCAAATAGAGCTCGCGCATAGTACACAGCAGCGGACAAGATGTCCAGCTTTTAGACACCCCACCCACTGTCATGTATTATGATCGTGCTCTACTTGCTTACCAACTAGCTTTCTTCAAGCCTGGTACATCACCGCGCATAGCCGCTTCTCGAAGTTTGATTCTTGATAAACCAAACTTACGATAAACACCATGTGGGCGACCCGTTATTTGACAACGGTTGCGCTGGCGAGAAGAAGACGAATCGCGTGGAAGCGCTTGAAGTTTCAAGCTAGCTTCCCACTTTTCATCGTCCGATGCATTAACGTCGCTAATGATCGCTTTTAGAGCAGCACGCTTTTCAGCATACTTAGCTACTAATTTGGTGCGTTTTGCTTCGCGTTGAATCATTGAGATCTTTGCCATGATTCCTACCTCTTATTTCTTGAATGGGAAACTAAAGGCGGCTAGCAAAGCACGACCTTCTTCGTCGGTACGAGCAGTCGTCGTAATGGTAATATCCATACCACGTACACGGTCCACTTTATCGTAATCGATTTCAGGGAAGATGATCTGCTCTTTAACGCCCATGCTGTAGTTACCACGACCATCAAAAGACTTAGGATTAAGTCCACGAAAGTCACGAATACGTGGAATAGCTACATCAACCAAACGGTCGAAGAAATCCCACATACGCTCACCACGTAGAGTAACTTTACAACCGATCGGGTAACCGTCACGGATTTTAAAGCCTGCTACTGATTTACGAGCCTTAGTTACTACAACTTTTTGGCCGCTAAGTGCTTCAAGATCGTTTACCGCATTTTCAAGAAGTTTCTTGTCTGCAATAGCTTCACCAACACCCATATTCAATGTGATTTTAGTGATTTTCGGCACTTCCATCACATTCTTGTATGCAAACTCTTCAGTAAGAGCAGATACAACATTATCTTTATAAACTTGCTTAAGTCTCGCCATGGCTATAATTCTCGCTCTTAGGCGTCGATCGCTTCACTGTTTGATTTAAAAATACGTACTTTCGTACCATCTTCATTCAATTTAAAGCCGACGCGATCCGCTTTGTCTGTAGCATTATTATAAATAGCTACGTTAGAAACCTGGATAGGTGCTTCTTTTTCAACGATTCCGCCAGTCGAACCCTTCATAGGGTTTGGCTTTTCGTGTTTCTTCATCATATTGATACCAGAAACAAGAACTCGGCTTTCGTCTACTACTTTAACAACTTTACCGCGTTTGCCTTTATCTTTACCTGCAATCACGATTACTTCGTCGTCACGTTTGATCTTACGCATAAATGTCCCCTTCCCTCTTACAGCACTTCAGGTGCAAGAGAAACAATTTTCATGAACTGCTCAGTTCGCAACTCACGTGTTACAGGGCCAAAGATACGAGTACCAAGTGGCTGTCCTGCAGCATTCAATAGAACCGCTGAGTTTACATCAAAACGGATTACAGAACCATCAGGACGACGAACACCTTTCTTAGTCCTAACGACAACTGCGTTCAGAACTTGCCCTTTCTTAACACGACCACGAGGGATCGCTTCTTTCACTGTGACTTTAATAATGTCACCGATAGCAGCATAACGACGATGTGAGCCACCCAGTACTTTTATACACTGAACACGCTTTGCGCCGCTGTTATCTGCAACATCAAGCATCGATTCTGTTTGAATCATTTCTGCTCTCCAATCAAATTAGATAACAAGTCTCACGAAGGAAAATTGCAGCTTAAATAGCTGCAGTTTTCTCAACAACTTGAACCAGGTTCCAAGTCTTAGACTTAGAGTAAGGACGTGTTTCAACGACCTTAACAGTATCACCGATCTGGCACTCATTGTTTTCATCGTGAGCGTGTAATTTAGTTGAACGACGTACATACTTACCGTACAACGGATGTTTTTCCGTACGTTCAACGAGTACTGTAATGGTTTTATCCATTTTGTCGCTGACTACTTTACCAGTAGCTATACGCGGTTTTGTCTCTGCCATCTTAGTTTCCTGCCTTATCATTTAGCACGGTTTTAACACGTGCAATATTGCGGCGGACTTGAGGAAGCAAATGAGTTTGCGTCAGCTGACCAGTGGCCTTCTGCATGCGCAATGTGAATTGCTCACGTAGAAGCTCAATCAAGGTCGTTTGTAGCTCTGCTACAGACTTTTCTTGCAGTTCTTTTGCTATCATCTACATCACCGTACGCGTTACGAAAGTTGTGGACAAAGGAAGTTTAGCAGCAGCCAAAGCAAACGCTTCGCGTGCAAGCTGTTCTGAAACACCCTCAACTTCATAAAGCATCTTGCCAGGTTGAATCTGTGCAACCCAGTATTCTACATTACCCTTACCTTTACCCTGACGAACCTCAAGAGGTTTCTGAGTAATCGGCTTATCAGGGAACACACGAATCCAGATTTTACCACCACGTTTGATGTGACGAGTCATTGCACGACGCGCCGCTTCAATTTGACGAGCAGTAAGACGACCACGTTCTGTGGACTTCAATCCGAATTCACCAAAGCTAACTTGGTTTCCGCGAAGAGCAAGACCGCGGTTACGGCCCTTCATCATCTTGCGGAACTTAGTACGTTTCGGTTGTAACATGACTTACCCCCTACTTAGACTTCTTCTTTTGTGCGCCTTTATCAGCACGCACTTGCTCAATACCGCCCAAGATTTCGCCTTTGAAGATCCACACTTTAACACCAATGATGCCGTAAGTTGTGTTTGCTTCATAAGGAGCGTAGTCAATGTCAGCGCGTAGAGTGTGAAGAGGCACACGGCCTTCTCGATACCACTCAGCACGTGCGATTTCAGCACCGCCTAGACGACCACTAACCTGAACCTTGATACCTTTCGCGCCTGCACGCATAGCGTTTTGTACTGCACGCTTCATCGCACGACGAAACATAACACGACGCTCTAATTGGCTAGCGATGTTTGCTGCAACCAATTTCGCATCCAATTCAGGCTTACGAATTTCTTCGATGTTGATGTGAACAGGAACGCCCATCATCTCAGAAACAGCATTACGCAGTTTCTCAACATCTTCACCTTTCTTACCAATTACAATGCCTGGACGGGCAGTGTAGATAGTAATACGGGCAGTTTGAGCAGGACGCTGAATCTCGATACGAGATACAGAAGCCTGGACCAATTTTTTCTCCAAGAACTTACGAACCTGAAGATCGTTTAGTAATAGCTTAGAATAATTTTGATTGTTCGCATACCAAGTAGAAGTATGGTCTTTAACAATCCCTAAGCGTATTCCAGTTGGATGAACCTTCTGACCCATTGGGTTTCTCCTAATTAGTCAGCGACTTTAACTGTAATATGGCAACCGCGTTTAAGAATACGGTCAGCACGGCCTTTAGCACGTGGCTTAATACGTTTCAGAGTCATTGCCTCGTCAACATACGCCGTAGAAACACGCAAGTCATCAATATCAGCACCTTCGTTATGCTCAGCGTTAGCTACAGCAGACTCTAGTACTTTTTTGACAATTACTGCCGCCTTCTTAGGACTGAACGCTAAGATGTTCAGTGCTTCGCTAACAGATTTGCCACGGATTTGATCTACAACCAAACGGGCCTTCTGCGCTGAAAGGCGAGCACCTTTTAATGAAGCTTTTACTTCACTCATATTAATACCCCTTGTTACCGTTTGGCTTTCTTGTCCGCAGCATGACCACGATATGTACGGGTCGGAGCGAACTCACCCAATTTATGACCGACCATGTCTTCAGTTACTAGAACTGGAACATGCTGGCGACCATTATGGACAGCGATAGTCAACCCTACAAAATCAGGGAAGATGGTAGAACGGCGTGACCAAGTCTTAATTGGACGGCGTTCATTTTTCTCTACCGCAGCCTCTACCTTTTTCAACAAATGAAGGTCGATGAAAGGACCTTTTTTTAGTGAACGTGGCACAGTCGTTTCCTCTTATTACTTAGTACGACGACGTACAATAAGTTTATCAGTACGCTTGTTGCTGCGTGTTTTGTACCCTTTAGTAGGTACACCCCATGGCGTAACTGGGTGACGACCACCTTTGCTACGACCTTCACCACCACCATGTGGGTGATCAACTGGGTTCATTGCCGAACCGCGAACGGTTGGACGAACACCACGCCAACGCGTAGCACCAGCTTTACCAAGAACTCGCAAGCTATGCTCAGAGTTTGATACTTCACCTAAAGTAGCGCGACATTCAGTCAATACTTTGCGCATTTCGCCAGAACGAAGACGAAGCGTTACGTAACGACCTTCACGAGCAACTAGCTGAGCAGAAGTTCCGGCTGAACGCGCAATTTGCGCACCTTTACCAGGCTTAAGCTCGATACAGTGAACCGTACTACCAACTGGAATATTTTGCAGAGGCAAAGTATTACCAGATTTGATAGGCGCATCTGCACCACTAGAAAGAACAGTACCAGCTACCATACCTTTAGAAGCGATAATGTAACGACGCTCACCATCAGCATATCTAACCAATGCTATATTTGCAGAACGGTTTGGATCATATTCCAAACGCTCAACTACCGATGTGATTCCGTCTTTGTTACGACGAAAATCAACCATACGATAATGCTGCTTATGACCACCACCTACGTGACGCGTAGTGATGCGTCCGTTATTGTTACGTCCACCCGATTTGCTTTTTTTCTCTAGCAAAGGTGCATATGGTGCGCCTTTGTGCAAATCGTTGTTGGTAACTTTAACAACGTGACGACGGCCTGCAGACGTTGGCTTACTTTTTACAACAGCCATTGACCTATCTCCCCTTATTCAGCGACCATGAAGTCAATTTCTTGGCCATCAGCCAAACGTACATACGCTTTTTTCACGTCACTACGTTTACCTAGACCACGAACTGTACGCTTTGTTTTACCTTTTTGGTTCAACGTGCGAACAGACTCAACATTGACTTCAAAAAGCGCTTCGATAGCTTTTTTGATTTCAGGTTTCGTTGCATCACCAGTAACACGAAAAACATACTGACCGTTTCCTTCGGATACGATAGTTGCTTTTTCGGAAATATGTGGACCCAACAGAACTTTATAAATGCGTTCGCCGATCATGCTAGTGCCTCCTCAACTTGTTTCAGAGCACCAACTGTCACCAACACTTTGTCGTAAGCAATCAAGCTAACAGGGTCGATAGACGCTGCATCACGCACATCTACGCTTGAAATGTTGCGAGCTGCTAAAAACAGATTATCATCCAATTCATGGGAAATAATCAGAGCATTCTCAATATTCAATTCTGTCATTTTGGCTTTGAAAAGCTTAGTTTTTGGAGATTCCAATTTAAGCTCTTCAACAACAACAAGGCGGTCTTGACGTACTAACTCAGACCAGATGGTGCGCATTGCTGCACGGTACATCTTCTTGTTTACTTTCTGAGAGTGATCTTGTGGTTTTGCAGCGAAAGTAACACCACCGGAGCGCCATAATGGACTACGGATTGTACCTGCACGTGCACGACCAGAACCTTTTTGTTTCCAAGGTTTACGGCCACCACCAGCTACTTCAGAGCGTGTTTTCTGAGCTCGTGAACCTTGACGACCGCCAGCCAAGTAAGATGTAACTACCTGGTGTACTAGCGCTTCGTTGTATTCACGAGCAAAGGCTACTTCAGAAACTTCGATAGTTCCTTCCGTGCCTGTAAGATTCAAGTTCATTGTCTACCCCTCTTAGCGAGCTTTAACAGCTGATTGAAGAATAACATCACCGTTAACAGCGCCAGGAACCGCACCCTTCACTAGGATAAGGTTACGTTCTGTATCAACACGTACTACTTCTAATGACTGAGTAGTAACTTGTGCTGCGCCCATGTGTCCTGCCATCTTTTTGCCTTTCCAAACACGACCAGGTGTTTGACATTGGCCAATAGAACCAGCAGAACGGTGAGACAATGAGTTACCATGCGTCGCGTCTTGCATGCTGAAATTATGACGCTTAATGGCACCTTGAAAACCTTTACCTTTAGATTGACCAGTTACATCAACCATAGAGATAGATTCGAAATCAGCAACAGTTAGCTCATCACCAACATTGATTTCTTTTTCGTCACCTGCCAGGCGGAACTCCCACAAACCACGACCTGCTTCAACTGTAGCTTTTGCAAAATGACCTGCAGCAGCTTTAGTGACGCGGCTCGAACGGCGAGTACCAACAGTTACTTGCACGGCTTGATAGCCGTCAGTTTCTGTAGTTTTCACCTGAGTAACGCGGTTCGGTTCAACCTCGATGACGGTTACTGGCACGGATGAACCATCTTCTGTGAAGATGCGTGTCATTCCGGCTTTGCGTCCGACTAATTGAATAGTCATTTTGTACCTCATTTGCCAGTTGTGTACGGGGCTATCACCCGCTATGGCTGGTCATTCCAGACCATTCCACTAATGTGCATAAGCCGACTGATAACCAGTCGGTTCTCGCACCCCAAACTTTAAGCTATTAACCTAAAGAAATTTGTACTTCCACGCCTGCCGCAAGATCTAACTTCATTAGAGCATCAACTGTTTTTTCTGTTGGCTCAACGATGTCTAGAACACGTTTATGTGTACGGATTTCATACTGATCACGCGCATCTTTGTTTACGTGTGGAGAAATCAATACTGTATAACGCTCTTTGCGAGTAGGAAGTGGAATCGGTCCACGTACTTGCGCACCTGTGCGTTTCGCTGTATCCACAATTTCTTGTGTTGAAGCATCAATCAGACGGTGATCAAATGCTTTCAAACGAATACGGATTTTTTGGCTTTGCATTTCCAACTCCAAATACATTGTTTTGATAACCTAACTGTACATTTATTAGGCTAACATCCTTTTTTTAAGGACGGCGAATATTAGCCATTCGAAAACTGGTTGTCAAGTAACCAATTTCTGAAAGGATACATTTACCAACAAATAAAAAAGGCCACTCGAAATTCGAGCGGCCCTTTTCTAGCTCTAAATAATTAATTGTAAAATTAATTATTTGATTACTTTAGCTACAACACCCGCACCAACTGTACGACCACCTTCACGAATCGCGAAACGTAGACCGTCGTCCATCGCGATTGGGTGAATTAGAGTAACAGTCATTTGAATGTTATCACCAGGCATAACCATTTCTACGCCTTCTGGAAGCTCACAAGCACCAGTTACGTCAGTTGTACGGAAGTAGAACTGAGGACGGTAGCCTTTGAAGAATGGAGTGTGACGACCACCTTCATCTTTACCAAGAACATATACTTCTGCAGTGAACTCAGTATGCGGAGTGATAGAACCAGGCTTAGCCAAAACTTGACCACGCTGAACATCATCACGCTTAGTACCACGTAGAAGAACACCACAGTTCTCGCCAGCACGACCTTCGTCTAGAAGCTTACGGAACATTTCAACACCAGTACAAGTTGTTTTCTGAGTATCACGGATACCCACGATTTCAACTTCTTCACCGATTCGAACAATTCCGCGCTCAACACGACCAGTAACTACTGTACCGCGACCTTGGATAGAGAACACATCTTCGATAGGCATGATGAATGCACCGTCGATTGCACGCTCTGGCTCAGGGATGTAAGTGTCAAGAGTTTCAACAAGTTTCTTAACAGCAGTAGTGCCCATTTCGTTGTCGTCTTCGCCGTTCAATGCCATCAAAGCAGAACCAGCAATGATTGGAGTATCATCACCTGGGAAGTCGTATTCAGTAAGAAGGTCGCGTAATTCCATTTCAACCAACTCAATCATTTCTGCGTATTCTTCAGAATCCGCGCCACCACAGTCTTCAGCCAACAAATCAGCTTTGTTTAGGAAGACAACGATGTAAGGAACACCTACTTGACGAGAAAGAAGGATGTGCTCACGAGTCTGAGGCATAGGGCCATCAGTCGCGCCACATACTAGAATCGCACCATCCATTTGAGCAGCACCAGTGATCATGTTTTTAACATAATCGGCGTGTCCAGGACAATCTACGTGTGCATAGTGACGACTTGGAGAATCATACTCTACGTGGGACGTAGAGATAGTGATACCGCGCTCGCGCTCTTCTGGTGCATTATCGATACCGTCAAAAGCAACAGCGGTTCCGCCGAAAACTTCTGCACATACACGAGTTAATGCTGCTGTTAAAGTTGTTTTACCGTGGTCAACGTGACCGATAGTACCAACGTTAACGTGTGGTTTATTACGTTCGAATTTACTCTTTGCCATGATACATACACCTTAAGAATTAGTAAGTATGATGATTAATCTTCATTTTTGATGATCGCGTCTGCCACACTAGCTGGTGCTTCAGCGTATTTCTCAAATTCCATCGCATAACTTGCACGCCCTTGCGACAAGCTACGCACGTCGGTTGCATACCCAAACATCTCGCCCAAAGGCACTTCTGCTCGAATAATTTTACCAGACGGGGAATCGTCCATCCCCTGTACAAGACCACGACGACGATTCAGGTCACCCATCACATCGCCCATGTATTCTTCAGGGGTAACAACTTCCACTTTCATTACAGGCTCAAGAACGCAAGGATCAGCATCAACTGCTCCTTTCTTTAAGCCTTGAGAAGCTGCAATTTTAAAGGCCATTTCATTGGAGTCAACATCATGGAATGAACCATCAAACAATACGACCTTGATACCCAGTAAAGGGAAACCAGCGATCACACCATTCTTCATTTGCTCCGAAACACCCTTTTCTATTGCAGGGATGTATTCTTTTGGAATAGCACCACCAACAATCTCGTTAACAAACTCAAGTCCTTCCTTATCGGTTGGAATTAACTTCATTACGACGTGACCATATTGACCACGACCACCAGATTGACGAACAAATTTGTGATCAATTATCACTTCTTTGCGAATTTTTTCTCGGTACGAAACTTGAGGCTTACCAATGTTAGCCTCGACCTTGAATTCACGACGCATACGGTCAATTAGAATTTCAAGATGCAATTCGCCCATACCAGAAATAATCGTCTGCCCGGTCTCTTCATGCGTTTCGACACGGAAAGACGGATCTTCTTGCGCAAGTTTACCCAGCGCAACACCCATCTTCTCTTGATCGGCTTGAGATCTAGGCTCAACCGCAACCGAGATTACAGGCTCTGGAAATTCCATGCGCTCAAGCACAACAACATCTTTCATATCACAAAGCGTATCACCTGTAGTGACATCTTTCATACCAATAGCGGCAGCGATGTCTCCAGCAAGCACTTCTTTGATCTCTTCACGATTATTGGCATGCATTTGAACCATTCGGCCGACACGCTCACGCTTCTGCTTAACAGAATTGTAAACCGCATCGCCTGTTTTTAATACACCAGAGTACACTCGAATAAAGGTCAGCGTGCCAACAAATGGATCTGTTGCAATTTTAAACGCTAACGCAGAAAAAGGAGCGCTGTCATCCGCTTCACGAGTGACAAGCGTTTCACCATCTTCAAGCGTGCCTTCTATCGCCTTAACTTCGACAGGAGAAGGCATATACTCAACAATGGCATCCAGAACAGCCTGAACACCTTTGTTTTTAAACGCAGAACCACATGTAACCAATACAATTTCATTAGCCAATGTGCGTGCACGCAAACCTGCTTTGATATCTTCAACAGACAATTCACCTTCTTCAAGATATTTGTCTGTTAATTCTTCATTAGCTTCTGCAGCCTCTTCAACCAACTTCTCACGCCATTCATTCGCCTCATCAAGAAGCTCACTAGGTATATCCTCTAAAGAGAATGTCATACCGTGATCTTCATCATTCCAGCGAATTGCCTTCATAAGAACCAAATCAACAACACCCTGAAAGTCTTCCTCAGAGCCTATATTGATCTGTATTGGAACAGCATTTGCACCCAAACGATCTTTAAGCTGACGCACAACAGAGAAAAAATCCGCACCAGTACGATCCATCTTATTGACGAACACCATACGAGGCACTTCATATTTATTTGCTTGACGCCAAACTGTTTCCGTTTGAGGTTGAACACCAGAAGAACCACAGAGCACAACCACCGCACCATCAAGAACACGCAAAGAACGTTCCACTTCAATCGTGAAATCTACGTGCCCCGGTGTATCGATAATGTTAATACGATGCTGATCAAACTGTTTACTCATACCACCCCAGAAGCAAGTTGTTGCCGCTGAAGTAATAGTGATACCACGCTCTTGCTCTTGTTCCATCCAATCCATTGTTGCGGCGCCATCATGCACCTCACCAATTTTATGAGACAAACCAGTATAGAAAAGAACGCGTTCAGTTGTCGTCGTTTTACCTGCATCAACATGCGCACAAATACCAATATTTCGGTAGCGGTTGATAGGTGTTTTACGTGCCACTGTCTTTGTTGCTCCGGTCTATTAGAAACGGTAGTGAGAGAATGCTTTGTTAGCTTCAGCCATACGGTGAACGTCTTCACGTTTCTTAACAGCAGAACCTTTATTCTCAGATGCGTCTAGAATTTCACCTGCTAGACGAAGCGCCATGGATTTTTCACCACGCTTACGAGACGCTTCTACCAACCAACGCATAGACAAAGCTACACGACGAGCTGGGCGTACTTCTACAGGGACTTGGTAAGTCGCACCACCAACACGGCGAGATTTAACCTCAACCATTGGCTGGATAGATTCTAGAGCTTTTTCGAAAAGACCCATTGGCTCTTCAGTTTTAGCGCGAGCTGCTACTGTATTCAGTGCATTATAAACAATGCTTTCTGCAACAGATTTTTTGCCACTAACCATTACGTGGTTAATGAACTTAGCAAGGAGCTGGCTTCCGTGTTTAGGATCCGGAAGGATCTCACGCTTTGCGACGACGCGTCTTCTAGGCATGTCTATATCCTCTTCAGGTTCGCCCGAGACAATACAATTATTGCTCGGCCTTACTGTATTAAAATTTCATATCCAAACGATCTATTAAGCAGTGTTAACTTACTTCTTAGGGCGTTTAGTACCGTATTTAGAACGGCCTTGCTTACGATTTTGTACGCCTGAAGTATCCAAGCTACCACGTACTGTGTGGTAACGAACACCCGGTAGATCTTTTACACGACCGCCGCGAATCAGCACTACGCTGTGTTCTTGCAGGTTGTGACCTTCACCACCGATGTATGAAGTTACTTCAAAGCCGTTCGTCAAGCGAACACGACATACTTTACGCAAAGCCGAGTTAGGCTTTTTAGGGGTAGTAGTATATACGCGTGTGCAGACGCCGCGGCGTTGCGGACAAGCTTGTAACGCAGGAACGTCACTCTTTGCCACTTTACGTTTACGTGGTTTACGAACCAACTGGTTAACGGTTGCCATTAAACAAGCTCCACAGATCCAATTCTCATGGCGGAAATCGCCAAAATTAAGGAGGCGCAAGTGTAATTTGCGCCTATAAAACAGTCAATAGGGAGGCGACTAAAAAATCACCTCCCTAGACATTTAACAACGAATATCTAGTCTTTTAGTGCTGCACTCAATGCTTCTTCTACTTCTGAAGCACTAATTGTTGCACTACCTTCATTCGCTGCTGCTAATGCAAGCTCTTTTTTACGCTTGCGTTCGCTGTGATAAGCCAAGCCTGTTCCGGCTGGAATCAGACGACCTACTACAACGTTTTCTTTCAAGCCACGTAAGTGATCTTTCTTACCAGTTACTGCACCTTCCGTTAAAACTCGAGTTGTCTCTTGGAAAGATGCTGCTGATATAAAGGACTCAGTAGCCAATGATGCTTTGGTGATACCTAGAAGCACGCGTTCAAACTTAGCAGTAAATTTACCTTCTGCTTCTGCTTTTTCGTTTGCATCTAGAAGTTTCGTTAACTCAACTTGGTCACCTTGGATAAGATCTGTATCACCAGACTCACCAACATCTACTTTACGCAACATCTGACGAACGATAACTTCAATGTGCTTATCGTTAATCACAACGCCTTGTAAGCGATAAACTTCTTGCACTTCATTAGTGATGTAATCAGCAAGCGCTTCTACACCTTTAAGACGCAAGATATCATGAGGGCTCATAGGACCATCGGAGATAATCTCACCTTTAGCCACTTCTTCACCATCGAAGATGTTGATTTGACGCCATTTAGGAATCAATGTCTCGATTGGATCACTACCATCTTGTGGCGTAACGACCAAACGGATCTTACCTTTTGTTTCTTTACCGAAGCTAACCACACCCGTAGTTTCAGCCATTACAGCTGGATCTTTCGGACGACGCGCTTCAAATAGATCTGCCACTCGAGGTAGACCACCGGTGATATCTTTGTTACCGATAGATTCTTGCGGGATACGTGCAAGAACTTCACCAGATTTTACCGTTGCCCCATGATCAAGGCTTAGCAATGCTTTTTCAGGCAGCATGTACTGAACAGGAGAATCAGTCCCTGGAATCAATACTGGATTACCTTCAGTATCAACAACCGCAATCATTGGGCGCAAATCTTTACCAGCTGTCGGACGGTCACGAATTTCCATAATTTCGATGGTAGTCAAACCCGTCATTTCGTCTGATTGACGACGAATAGTAACGTTTTCTTCCATACCACTAAATTCAAGACGACCTTCCATCTCAGATACGATTGGGTGTGTATGCGGATCCCAGTTAGCAACGATTTGACCCGCTGTAACTTGATCACCTTCACGCACGCTCAATACCGCACCGTAAGGAAGTTTATAACGCTCTTTCTCACGACCCGCTTCATCAGCAATCGCCAATTCAGAAGAACGAGAAGCAACAACCAAATGACCTGTATGACGTTCGATACTCTTCATTTTATTGAAGCGAACTGTACCAGCACTCTTAACTTGCACACTGTCTACTGCAGAGGCACGAGACGCCGCACCACCGATGTGGAATGTACGCATCGTTAACTGTGTTCCTGGCTCACCGATAGATTGTGCTGCCACAACACCGATCGCTTCACCAATGTTAACTTGATGTCCACGCGCCAAATCACGGCCGTAACATTTAGCACATACGCCATGACGAGTATCACAGGTAATAACAGAGCGGATTAACATCTCATCCACACTAGCCGCTTCGATGTCACGAACATTGTGCTCATCAATCAAAGTACCAGCAGAAAGAACAAGGTTACCCTTAACGTCCATTACGTCTTGAGCCACAACTCGGCCCAATACACGATGACCTAACGGCACAACAACATCACCACCTTCAATCATAGCCACAACGGAAATACCATTAGTGGAACCACAATCTACTTCAGTGATAACTAAATCTTGTGCAACGTCTACAAGACGACGCGTCAAATAACCGGAGTTAGCTGTTTTCAGTGCCGTATCGGCAAGACCCTTACGAGCACCGTGAGTGGAGGTAAAGTACTGAAGTACTGATAGACCTTCACGGAAGTTCGCAGTGATCGGTGTTTCGATGATGGAACCATCTGGTTTCGCCATCAAACCACGCATACCACCCAACTGACGCATCTGAGCAACACTACCCCGGGCACCGGAGTCAGCCATCATGTAAACCGAGTTAAATGATTGTTGCTCAACCGTTTCACCCGCTTTATTGACAGTGGTCTCTTTTGCCAAGTTTTTCATCATCGCTTCAGTTACGGTTTCGTTGGTACGAGACCATAAATCGATTACTTTGTTGTACTTCTCGCCTTGTGTTACAAGACCATCCGCATACTGGTATTCGATCTCTTTAACTTCTGCTTCTGCTTTCGCGATAATTGCGGCTTTCTCTGGTGGAATAACAAAATCATCCACACCAACAGAAGAACCTGAAATCGTTGCATAAGCAAAACCTGTGTACATCAATTGGTCAGCAAAGATACAACTCTCTTTCAAGCCCACTTTACGGTAACACTCGTTGATCAGGTTAGAGATCGCCTTTTTCTTCATACTCTGGTTAATAACAGAGAATGGTAGGCCATCAGGAACGATATCAAACAATAAAGCACGACCAACAGTAGTGTCGGCAATGAAAGTAGACGGCACTTTGTCACCATCAAGCGTTGTATCCACTTGGCTAACGCGTACTTTTACTTTCGCATGCAATTCAACTTGCTTGCTACCATACGCACGGTGTACTTCCTTGATGTCAGAAAATGCCATGCCTTCACCCTTGGCATTGATTTTCTCACGAGTCATGTAGTACAGACCCAATACAACGTCCTGAGAAGGTACGATGATAGGTTCGCCGTTCGCTGGAGATAGGATGTTGTTCGTAGACATCATTAAGGCACGAGCTTCAAGCTGCGCTTCAATTGTCAACGGAACGTGAACCGCCATTTGGTCACCATCGAAATCGGCGTTATAAGCCGCACACACTAGTGGGTGCAACTGAATCGCTTTACCTTCGATCAACATAGGTTCAAACGCTTGGATACCCAAACGGTGAAGTGTTGGTGCACGGTTCAACATCACTGGATGTTCGCGGATAACCTCTTCAAGGATATCCCACACTTCAGGTGTTTCACGCTCAACCATTTTCTTCGCTGCTTTGATCGTCGTCGCCATGCCACGAAGTTCAAGCTTAGAGAAAATGAATGGCTTGAATAACTCAAGTGCCATTTTCTTAGGTAGACCACACTGATGTAGACGCAGTGATGGACCTACTGTGATTACCGAACGACCAGAATAGTCAACACGCTTACCTAGCAAGTTCTGACGGAAACGGCCCTGTTTACCTTTGATCATGTCTGCCAAAGATTTAAGAGGACGTTTGTTAGAACCGGTAATCGCACGACCACGACGACCATTATCAAGCAATGCATCAACAGACTCTTGCAGCATACGTTTTTCGTTACGTACGATGATGTCTGGAGCAGAAAGCTCTAATAGGCGTTTTAGACGGTTGTTACGGTTAATCACACGACGGTAAAGGTCGTTCAAATCAGACGTCGCAAAACGGCCACCCTCAAGAGGTACCAATGGACGTAAATCTGGCGGAAGAACTGGTAATACTTCTAGCACCATCCATTCTGGGTTGTTACCAGAATGATAGAAAGCTTCAACTAGCTTAAGACGCTTAGATAGCTTCTTAATACGAGTTTCAGAATTCGTGCTGTTTAGCTCTTCGCGCATGCGATTGATTTCTTCAGGCATTTCTAAATCGCGAAGTAGCATCTGAACCGCTTCTGCACCCATGCGGGCATCGAATTCGTCGCCGAATTCTTCTAGCGCTTCAAAATACTGCTCGTCATTTAGCAATTGGCCTTTATCAAGCGTTGTCATACCTGGATCAATCACAATGAAAGATTCAAAATACAAAACACGCTCAATATCACGTAGCGTCATATCTAGGATAAGGCCAATACGAGATGGTAGAGACTTCAAGAACCAAATATGTGCAACAGGCGATGCAAGTTCAATATGCCCCATGCGCTCACGACGCACTTTAGAAAGAGCAACTTCAACGCCACATTTCTCACAAATAACACCGCGGTGTTTCAAACGCTTGTATTTACCACACAAACATTCGTAGTCCTTAATAGGACCAAAGATTTTTGCACAGAAAAGACCGTCACGCTCTGGTTTGAACGTACGATAGTTAATAGTCTCAGGCTTTTTAACTTCGCCATAAGACCATGAACGAATCATATCTGGTGACGCCAAGCCGATACGGATCGCATCAAACTCGTCAGATTGTCCCTGTGATTTTAGAAGACCTAATAAGTCTTTCATGGTTTATTCGCCCCACTCATAAGGCCGGGGAGTCTTGCTCCCCAGCAGGTCAAATGTGATTCGTACTTAATCAGCTACCAACTCGATATCGATACCAAGAGAACGAATCTCTTTCACCAATACGTTGAAGGACTCAGGCATACCAGGTTCCATTCTGTGATCACCATCGACGATGTTTTTATACATCTTCGTACGGCCATTCACGTCATCAGACTTAACTGTTAGCATTTCTTGAAGCGTGTAAGCAGCACCGTATGCTTCTAGTGCCCATACTTCCATCTCCCCGAAACGCTGACCACCAAACTGAGCTTTACCGCCCAATGGCTGCTGAGTTACCAAGCTGTAAGAACCAGTAGAACGTGCGTGCATTTTGTCATCAACCAAATGGTTCAACTTAAGCATGTACATATAACCAACCGTCACAGGGCGCTCGAAAGAATCACCTGTACGACCGTTAAACAACTTAATTTGTCCACTTTCATTGATGCCAGCTAGACGCAACATACGTTTGATTTCAGACTCTTTTGCACCATCAAAGGCACCAGACGCCATTGGAACACCACCTTTCAGGTTTTGTGCCAATGTTAAGATTTCTTCGTCTGTAAAGCCGTCAAGATCTTCCGTACGAGCGCAACGCAAATCGCCTTCATAACCATTGTAGATTTCACCAAGGAAACTACGTAGTTCTGCAACTGCTTCTGCTTTCTCACGCTCTACTGCTAGCATTTCGTTGATCTTACGACCCAAGCCTTTAGAAGCAGCACCTAAGTGAGTCTCCAAGACCTGACCAACGTTCATACGCGATGGAACACCAAGCGGGTTCAACACGATATCAACTGGATCACCATTCTCATCGTATGGCATGTCTTCAACTGGCATAATCTTAGAGATTACACCCTTGTTACCATGACGACCGGCCATTTTATCACCAGGCTGGATACGACGCTTGATAGCAACATAAACCTTAACGATTTTAAGAACGCCAGGCGCTAAATCATCGCCTGTTTGCAATTTGCGTTTCTTATCTTCAAATTTAGCATCTAGCTCTTTACGACGCTCAACCAATGCCGCTTGCGCTTTTTCAAGCTGCTCACTGGCTTCTTCATTCGCGACGCGAATCTTAAACCATTCTGGATGATCAAGATTAGCTAAGAACTCTTCAGTAATGACCGCATTGCGAGCTAGTCCAGGACCACCTTCTGCTTGCTGACCCACTAAGGTTTCCGCTAGACGTTCGAACGTCGCTTTTTCAACGATGCGAAACTCTTCATTCAAGTCTTTACGAACCTGATCAAGTTGCGATTTTTCAATCGATTTAGCGCGCTCATCTTTTTCAATACCATCACGAGTAAAGACCTGAACATCGATAACAGTACCGTATGTTCCCGTCTTAACACGCTGAGACGTGTCTTTCACGTCGGACGCTTTCTCACCAAAGATAGCTCGCAAAAGCTTCTCTTCAGGCGTTAGCTGTGTTTCACCCTTAGGCGTCACTTTACCAACTAGAATATCGCCAGGCTCTACTTCAGCACCGATGTATACGATACCGGACTGGTCTAACTTAGAAAGCGCACCTTCACCCACGTTCGGGATATCAGATGTGATTTCTTCAGGCCCAAGCTTAGTATCACGAGCAACACACGTTAGCTCTTGAATATGGATCGATGTAAAGCGATCTTCTTCAACAACGCGCTCAGATACAAGGATGGAATCCTCGAAGTTAAAACCATTCCAAGGCATGAAAGCAATACGCATGTTTTGACCAAGAGCCAATTCACCCATATCAACAGAAGGACCATCTGCCATAATATCGCCAGATGCTACTTTCTCGCCTTTCATAACCAAAGTACGCTGGTTAATACAGGTATTTTGGTTAGAACGTACATATTTGGTTAAGCTGTAAATGTCGACACCCGCTTCACCGGCAATCGTTTCTTCGGAATTAACACGAACAACAATTCGGCTAGCATCAACAGACTCAATCACACCACCGCGAGAAGCGACGATACAAACACCTGAGTCTTTCGCGACATTTTTCTCCATACCAGTACCAACAACAGGCTTATCGGCCTTAAGTGTTGGTACAGCTTGACGTTGCATGTTCGAACCCATCAAAGCTCGGTTAGCATCATCGTGCTCTAGGAACGGAATCAAAGATGCCGCTACAGACACGACCTGACGTGGAGAAACGTCCATCAAATCTACTTTTTCTTTTGGAATCAAAGTGGTTTCGTGCATATGACGCACCTGAACCAACTCGTCAACCAAACGCCCATCTTCATCTACGTTTGCAGATGCTTGGGCAATAACATATTTCGCTTCATCAATCGCAGAAACGTAAACTGTTTCATCAGTCTGCTTGCCATCTACAATCTTACGGTAAGGCGTTTCCAAGAAGCCGTAGCTGTTGGTACGCGCGTAAGTAGACAACGAGTTAATCAAACCGATGTTTGGTCCTTCCGGCGTTTCGATCGGACAAACACGACCGTAGTGAGTGGCGTGTACGTCACGTACCTCAAAGCCCGCGCGTTCACGAGTAAGACCACCAGGCCCTAATGCAGAAACACGACGCTTGTGAGTCACTTCCGAAAGCGGATTGTTCTGATCCATAAACTGAGACAGCTGACTAGAACCAAAGAACTCTTTGATTGCCGCAGCCACAGGCTTAGCATTCAAAAGATCTTGTGGCATTAGGCCATCCGCTTCTGCCATAGACAGACGCTCTTTAACAGCACGTTCAACACGAACCAAACCAACACGGAATTGGTTTTCAGCCATTTCACCAACAGAACGAACGCGACGGTTACCCAAGTGATCGATGTCATCAACCATGCCATTGCCGTTACGGATATCTAGCAAAGTTTTAAGAACAGCGACGATATCGTCGTTATCCAAAATCCCAGGGCCAGTATCTTCATCACGACCTAGACGGCGGTTGAATTTCATTCGACCAACACCAGAAAGATCATAACGATCTTCATTGAAGAATAAGCCTTGGAATAACCCTTCAGCAGATTCTTTGGTTGGTGGCTCACCAGGACGCATCATGCGGTAGATTTCTACCAATGCTTCTAGCTGGTTGTTTGTTGGATCGATGCGAAGCGTGTCAGAAATGAATGGACCATTGTCCAAATCATTTGTGTATAAAGTATCAATTTCTGCGATGCCTGCTGAAACCAATGCTTCTAGCAACTCAACAGAAAGCTCAGTATTCGCTTCCGCAATTAGTTCACCGGTAGCCGGATGAACTAGATTTTTCGCCGTCACTTTGCCAAGCATATACTCTAGCGGTACAGACAAGCGCTCAAGACCCGCCTTCTCCATAACACGAATGTGCTTAGCCGTAATTCGACGACTTTCTTCTACGATAATCTCTCCATTGGCATCAGCAATATCAAATAAAGCCGTTTCACCACGAAGACGATTAGCAACTAATTCCATTTCAAAACCATCACGGGTTAAGAAGAAACGCGTTGTTTCGAAGAAAGTATCAAGTATTTGTTCTGTTCCAAAACCCAAAGCGCGCAGTATGATAGTAACTGGCAACTTACGACGACGGTCAATTCGAACGAACACGCAATCTTTTGGATCAAACTCGAAGTCCAACCAAGAACCGCGATAAGGGATTACGCGAGCAGAATGAAGCAATTTGCCTGATGAGTGAGTTTTACCACGATCGTGGTCAAAAAACACACCAGGAGAACGGTGTAATTGAGAAACGATAACTCGTTCCGTACCGTTAATTACAAATGTACCATTATCTGTCATGAGTGGAATTTCACCCATGTAGACTTCTTGCTCACGAATGTCTTTGATAGCCTTGTTAGAGGACTCTTTATCATAAATAATGAGTCGAACTCGAACACGTAGAGGCGCAGCGTAAGTAACACCACGCAACTGGCACTCTTTAACATCAAATACTGGTTTGCCTAAACGGTAATCGACGTATTCAAGCGCCGCGCTGCCAGAAAAGCTAACCATTGGAAAGACAGATTTAAAGGCCCCATGCAGACCTAATTCCCCACGCTCTGCAAGGCTTTTGCCTTCTTGCAGAAAATTACGGTAGGACTCAAGCTGTATTGCCAGCAAGTATGGCACATCCAAAACGGGCGGCAGTTTACCGAAATCCTTACGGATACGTTTTTTCTCAGTATATGAGTAAGCCATCAGCATTCCCCAGCTTGTGCACATTGACGCAAAAGGCCCAAATCAGGCCTTACCATATATGGGAGCATTATCTCCCACTTGAAAATTCTTTTATGTTTTATTTGAGTTTTTAGAAACCCAAAAAGGCCGGTGACATAATGTCACCAGCCATTTCGACTATAGGTCGAAATCTGGAAATACAAGTATCATTACTTGATTTCGACAGATGCACCAGCTTCTTCAAGAGCCGCTTTAAGTGCGTCAGCATCTTCTTTAGAAATGCCTTCTTTAACAGCTGCAGGTGCGCTATCAACGATGCCTTTAGCTTCTTTCAAGCCAAGACCAGTTGCTGCACGAACTGCTTTGATTACGTTAACTTTCTTATCGCCAGCAGCAGTAAGAACAACGTCAAATTCAGTTTGAGCTTCAGCAGCAGGACCAGCTTCAGCAGCAGGACCAGCAGCAGCAACAGCTGCAGTTACACCGAATTTTTCTTCCATTGCAGAAATTAGTTCAACAACGTCCATTACAGACATTTCTGCTACTGCATTGATGATATCTTCTTTAGTTAGAGCCATGACTCAGATTCCTAGCATTCTTTAAAATCACCCGTAGGCGATAATATAAATTTTTTATCAAGAAGGGATACGGAAAACCGTATTACGCTGCTTCTTGCTCTTTTTGATCGCGAACCGCTGCGAGAGTACGTA
Organism: Marinomonas sp. TI.3.20; assembly: GCF_038155025.1. Taxonomy (NCBI): domain Bacteria; kingdom Pseudomonadati; phylum Pseudomonadota; class Gammaproteobacteria; order Oceanospirillales; family Oceanospirillaceae; genus Marinomonas; species Marinomonas sp. TI.3.20. The sequence goes on from NZ_JBAKAS010000019.1 coordinate 57,555, forward strand.
CAAACTTGCTTGTTGCGCCCTGCATAACACTCATCAGTTTCGCAATAGCTTCGTCGTATGTAGGCAGTGTTGCCAATCGATCAATGTCGCCTGCTGGGATCAACTCACCGTTGAACGCCAACGCCTTTACTTCAAACTTGTCATTCGCTTTAGCGAACGTTTTCAACAAACGAGCGGCCGCACCTGGGTGCTCGTTAGAGAAAGCGATCAACGTAGGACCAACAAAGCTTTCAGCTAGACATTCGAAGTCAGTGCCTTCAACTGCACGGCGAGCCAAAGTGTTACGTACTACTCGTACATAAACACCTGCTTCACGCGCTTCTTTACGTAGTGCTGTCATATTGCCCACGGTAACACCGCGAGAATCAGCAACTACTGCAGACAATGCAGTTTTAGCAGCTTCGCTAACTTCGGCGACAATGGCTTTTTTGTCTTCTAGACCTAATGCCATTGGTTTTCTCCTGGATTAGCAGGGAGATAAACTCCCCTATTTTTTTACCAACTCTCCGATTGCTCGAAGTACTTGCTGGTGAGTTAGATCCAGTAAATCTGAATCGGGCCACACCATCTGCGCAGGACAAACATTTTTCAACGTTGTTATTAAACCGTTAGGTTCCTGCGGTCTTTGACGGCCTGCACAACAAACAAATGAAGGCAGACCCCAAAGCGCATGATCTAAATGCTTACTTCGTAGAAGTAAGAGCACCTAAATCAATTCGTATGCCAGGTCCCATTGTAGAGGACAAGACTACTTTTTTCATAAAGACACCTTTAGAAGACGCAGGCTTAGCACGACGTAAATCAGTTAAAAGCGCTTCTAAGTTGCCTCGGATCGATCCAGCAGAGAAGTCGATAGAACCGACGCTTGCGTGAATGATACCATTTTTATCTGTACGGTAACGAGCCTGACCTGATTTTGCATTTTTAACTGCAGTTGCAACGTCTGGTGTTACCGTGCCAACTTTAGGGTTAGGCATTAGACCACGTGGGCCTAAGATCTGACCTAGTTGACCTACGATGCGCATTGCATCTGGAGAAGCAATTACAACATCAAAATCTAGGTTGCCAGCTTTAACTTGTTCAGCTAAATCTTCAAAACCTACAACGTCCGCGCCAGCTGCTTTTGCTGCTTCAGCATTAGCGCCCTGTGTAAACACAGCAACACGAACATCTTTACCTGTACCATTAGGCATTACTGTAGAACCACGAACAACCTGATCAGATTTACGTGGATCAACGCCTAGGTTTACAGAAACATCAATAGATTCTTTGAACTTAACAGTAGAAAGCTCAGACAATAAAGAAACCGCCTCTTCAACAGAGTACAGTTTTGTTGCTTCTACTTTTTCTGCGATCAAACGAGCGCGTTTAGTTAGCTTAGCCATTAGATCACACCCTCAACGTCTAGACCCATAGCGCGAGCGCTACCAGCGATTGTACGAACCGCTGCATCCATATCTGCTGCAGTCAAATCAGCCTGCTTAGCAACAACGATCTCTTCAAGTTGAGCACGAGTAACCGTACCTACTTTTTGAGTGTTTGGACGTGGAGAACCACTCTTAAGGCCTGCTGCTTTCTTAAGAAGAACAGAAGCTGGAGTAGATTTCGTTTCGAATGTGAAGCTACGATCACTGTATACAGTAATGATAACTGGCGTAGGAAGACCTGGCTCAACACCTTGTGTTTTGGCATTAAACGCTTTACAGAATTCCATGATATTCACACCATGTTGACCAAGTGCTGGACCAACTGGTGGACTTGGGTTCGCTTGACCCGCTTTAACTTGAAGCTTGATATAAGCTTGGACTTTCTTAGCCATTGTATAACTCCAGATGGGTCACTGCCCGAAGGCTACCCGTTCAACAAAATCAGGCCTTTTCAACCTGACTAAACTCCAAATCAACCGGTGTAGAGCGCCCAAAAATAAGCACTGCCACCTTGATTCGGCTTTTATCGTAATCCACTTCTTCAACGACACCGTTAAAGTCAGCAAATGGACCTTCGCTAACACGAACCACTTCCCCAACTTCAAACAAAGTTTTAGGACGAGGCTTGTCAACGCCATCATTTACGCGCTGCAAAATAGCATTTGCTTCGCGCTCTGTGATTGGAGAAGGCTTGTCCGCTGTACCGCCAATAAAACCTAATACACGCGACGTGCCTTTAACCAAGTGCCAAGAGTCATCATTCATATCCATTTGAACTAATACATAGCCAGGATAGAATTTTCTTTCACTCTTGCGCTTTTTACCATCTCGAATTTCAACGATTTCTTCCGTTGGAACCAAGATGTCACCAAAATTATCTTCTTGCCCCATGAACTGCACACGTTCATTTAACGAGCGCATCACGTGCTTTTCGTACCCTGAGTACGCTTGTACTACATACCATCGTTTCGTCACGAGCAACTCCTAACTTATTACCGAAGAAACGATCCAACCAAGGAGCGAATCTACCCCCCACAGTACGAGAGACATAAAAACAACAACCGCTAACACTATCAAAGTGGTCTGTATTGTTTCCTGTCTTGTCGGCCATACAACTCTACGAATTTCGGTTTTCGCTTCTTTAGCTAAAGTAAAGAAGGATTTTCCTTTCGCAGTTTGCAATGCAACAAAACCAGAAACACCAGCCAAAACAAGGATAGCGATCAAACGATACAATAGTGACTCAGCAGAAAAATAGTTATTACCAATAACGCCAACCGCAATTAGTAGAACAACAATCGCCCACTTAAATACGTCTCCGCGAGACGATTGAGCTTCAGTACTCGATCTCATACTTTCAGGTAATCCCTAACTAAGAAATAGGATACGAAAAATGGCAGGCCAAGAGGGACTCGAACCCCCAACAGCCGGTTTTGGAAACCGGTGCTCTACCAATTGAACTATTGGCCTACAATCGCATGGGCGGAGGATGGTACCCGTAATTGCCAAAATAAGCAAGGGTATTCGCCCAAAAAACAGACAATAAAAAAGGCGGATCAACCACCTATCTTTGCATTGGAAAATGCTGGAGCTCATGAGCAGATTTGAACTGCCGACCTCACCCTTACCAAGGGTGTGCTCTACCAACTGAGCTACATGAGCATTGGAGCGGGTAGCGGGAATCGAACCCGCCTCTTCAGCTTGGAAGGCTGAGGTAATAGCCACTATACCATACCCGCAATTGGTGGAGGGAGGTGGATTCGAACCACCGAAACTTTCGTGGCAGATTTACAATCTGCTCCCTTTGGCCACTCGGGAACCCCTCCACGTACTCATCGCTACTTACGTAACACCCCAAAAGGTGGGAGACATTATATGAATCACATTTTGAATTGCAAGCACTAACAAGGTTTTTTTTCTAACTTTATCATCATCTTGGTTAAATCGAACTGAGCCAAGAATGCATCCCAGTCATCTTCGTTAATCGATTGCTTTATATCAATTTGATATAAAGGCACTGTTCGCATATGAGCATATACATTCACTGAGTAACCTGACGCTTTCTCTATTCTTTCTCGTGCTTGTTGAGCTCTATCTTTTGATGAATATAACCCTAAAGAAATACGATTCTTCATTTCTTCACGAGTGATAATAAAACTATCTATAGATTTAGCCGTCAAATCTTTAACAATCTCACTCGCTCGTTTTTTAGTTTCAGGGGCGTCGATATATAACCAAAACTTTGGTCTTTTACCCACTGTATTTTTATCAGAGTACTTCCACCCTAGCTCCTTTAGGACTTTGGTTATTTGCGCATCTTCTACGCTCTTCTCCACCTCGATCTGCGGGCAAAAACCACTTGAAACATTACTATTAACAACCGTCCCGGTAATCGCTTGATTTAGAGCCGCTTCCATTTTTTCAGTCTGTGATTTTTCCACCACCTCATTTTGACTAGGAGGTTCGGACAATAATCTTATGCTCTCACTTACTGGAGGTGTATAAACCGACTGTTTAGGTATAACCGCTTTATCCTGCACAAAACTATTCCAGCTCAGAAAAGCAGCATTAGCCAATACCACGAGATAGAAAAGCCATTTCACAAACGACCCCTTAGATATTCGTCACCCACCAACTTTGCCCCTTTCGCAACCAAATATAATTCTTGCTTGGCATCAATTCTTAGTGCGCTTAAAAGCAATTGAGCGTCCCCCCCCGTAACCACCCAGGTGAAGTGCTTATAGCCCTTATACAATCTCTCAAGAAAACCAAGCGCCATTTCATTACAACCTTCTGATACTGCCCTAGCTGTGGAGTTAGGCAATCCAACACATTCTAACTTTTCGGCGTTTTCATAACGTATTCGTGCAGTATTCGACAACAATGACTTCTCCATCATAGCCAGACCAGGCGTAATATACCCCCCTAAATGCTGACCAACCGAATTTACCATATCCACTTTAATCGCCGTTCCAGCATCGACTATCACCACATCCCCACCGAACAAATGGTAACTGGCAATGACCGTCAACCATCGATCTACGCCTAACCGATGCGGCTCATGATACGCGCTGCGAACCCCACAAATCTCTGCTTCGCTTTTTAGCTCAACAACTTCACTAAGAGGATAGCCTCGCCTTAGATTCAATAAAGAAGCCTGATTTTCCTCTTCTGAACGTACGCTCGCAAAATAGATAGCATCTGGCAGAAAATCATTTTTTGATATCATCTCATCATCACGAACCTGCCATAGAACCAAATCGCCCTCAAATGCCGTATATTTGATGCTGGTATTACCGACATCGACAATCAATACCCTATCTACGACGGACACTGACTTCTCCTCCATGCAAAACCACTAACTGACCGTCTTCCTCTATCAATAAGGCACCACTTTCGTCAATTCCTCGAGCAATACCCGTGCGCTGCTGTGAAATAGAACTGACCGTTACCGACTGATTGAATAACACATCGTGCGCTTGCCATAATGCCTGGTAATGCTTCATCCCATGCCCCAACTCAAATTGCTTGCAAACCGCTACTAGCTCATTTGTTAAATCTGCAATAATTTGATTACGACTTGGGGCCCCACCTAATCTTGAGGCAAGGTCTGTCCAAGGCTGATCAACGGTGGCCATCACCTCTTGATCCATCTCAACATTCAAGCCAATACCTATGATCACATGACAAACATCTTGATCAGCAACCATTTCCAGCAAGATACCACATACTTTTTGGCCATCTATTTGGACATCATTTGGCCACTTCAAACCTGGATTTGGAATATTAAGTTTTTTTAGTGTCCTTGCCACTGCAACACCGACAGCCAAACTTAAACCCTCAACGACACTAGTGCCACTTTCAAAGCGCCAAGCGAATGACATGGTCACATTTTTAGCGACACCTGATTCCCACTGCCGACCACGACGCCCCTTGCCTTTAGTCTGTCGCTCCGCGGTCACCAGAACAGGCAAGCTTCCACCATTCGCAATGTGTTGCTTTGCATTACTATTCGTAGAGTCCGTTTCAAACAAAACCTCTAGCGCCACCTCTTTATCAATTCCAGATTCTAGTAACGCGGACTCTGTCAATAATTCCAAAGGCGCAGGTAGTCGGTAACCTCGTCCTTTTACTGAATTTACATTCACACCGATACTTTCTAACTTTTTCAGTTTTTTCCAGACAGCCGCACGCGTTACACCCAGCGCTTCACCCAACTCTTCGCCTGAGTGAAACTTACTATCACTCAAAAGAGATAAAATCTTTTGCATTCACTTATACTCCAGTCATTTTCATTTACTTGTATGAAACGAAGCAAACTCTTGGCCTTCACCAACCTGTAACCAATTTTCTAGCGGATAATCACAACCTTTATCCACCGCGTGGAGTGCATAAGCATGGCGAGATTTACCTGAACGATTAGCATAACTAAGATGCGGAAACTCACCATTCAAGACAACCAGCGAGCCTTTAGGGACAGGCAGTGCAACAAGCTCATCCAGCGCCCATTGATGCTCATTCAATAACACCATTTTTGTTTCAATAGCCCCAGCCGATGTACGCTCAAAACGCTTCAATAAACCTTGTTTATGCCCGCCAGGGAGACCCCACAAACATCCATTTTCAAGGGTCGCATCTTCGATCGCAAACCATAAGCCAATCACACTCATAGGTTGAGTGTAGAGAAAGGTACTATCTTGGTGGCAATTTACTTCACCTCCAATACTTGGCTGCTTAAAAATATACATAGATTGAGCGGCTTGCGGCTCAGCCATCCCTAATTGTTCTAGTAAATTTTTCCAAACGAAGGACAATGAGAAATTGCTAAATACCACGTCCTTTGTATGTAGAGCATGCCCTACTTTATTAATTGACAACGGTAATGACTGCTTCAATTCTCCTTTAGAGTCGAAAGCCTCTTCTTCGAAAAAGAAGGATATTTTATTTGCCGAATCCATAAAGTATTGATCGGTATGCCTTACTTGCTCATTGGTCGTAAAAACAGAACGCACGGATTTGGGATCGAAGTCATCCATTAACTGTCGCATCCTTTCCCTTAACGCACTACATGTCTCATCGGGTACAGCTGACTCAATAATAAGAAAACCTTTTTCATGATATTCCTTCACCTGAGCGGCAGTTAACGTTAATACGTCTAAACCCAGAGAATCATCCACTCTCATTGTATATTCCTCCCACCACTCAATTAAGATAAGCCGTTGCTTGTATAAAATTGGAAGCCTGTTTCATCAACACATCAAACGTTGGATTCCATGAAATGCGTGCTGCATGAGCACTTCTTGACATCAAAGCATCAGATTTTTCACCGAACCAGTTATTCGGATCCGTTCGACAATCGTCGTAAAGAGATCGATCAGATAAATACCAATCACAAATACGATACTCGCCCTTCTCTCCATAATACGGATTTCTAGGATCACCATGAATCGACATATGAGACAAGCCTAAAATTTGGCGCTTTGGCCAGTTGGTATTGTATATTCTAGTTCGATCAGTTTGAGCATTACTCTTTGTTTTGCTATATAGCACCATCTGACTTTTTGGACTTATCATCGCTTTGTTAAAAACACCTTCACTCACTGAAGCATCCACCGTTTGATCATCTTCAGACAACGCCATAAAAACAGGAATATTCTTTGGATTATCAAGCAACTGTGCCCTCACTTCTTTCGCTAAACGATAGGCCGAAGCAATAGCAGGTACAGGAATAGAGGCGTATTTAGCAAAGTCGTCCGCAGGATAATTATCCAACCAATCTTTAAAATAAGAGAGGAAAGGAGACAGCCAATCGATATTGCTATGGATTTTAAATAATGGTGAGAACAATAAAACACCAGACACAGTGTCTGAATGCTGCCAAGCGTACTCCGCCGCCAATGCGCCACCGGTAGAAAAACCTCCAACGTAAAAGACATCTACTTTTTTCTGAAACTCATTTGCTGCGTCTTGAAATGTCTTTCGCCAATCATTCTCATCAACAAGAAGAAGATCTGATGCTTTAGTTCCATGACCAGGCAAGAGGATTACTCGCACTTGATAACATAACTTTTGCAACGCCCTAGCCGGATCCCTCATTGAAAAAGGCGAATCCGATAAACCATGAGAAAGTAAAATACCTATTTTAGATCTGTTAGCACAGCGCTCGGGGTCAGGTAATAGCTCAAAGGGCATTACATCTGCTAATTCTCTCTTGGAATCTTCAGGCTTGACCCATTGCTTGTGTGTTTGTAGAAATACCTTAGCCCGCCACTCATAGGAGGAAAAACTCTCTCCTGATTTTGATAAAAAGATATCCTTAGCATCAGCGGCCCATAAAGGAGACATCCCAATACACAAACACCAAAGAATAATTTGTTGCCGCATGATAAACCCTCACCAAGAGCGATTGAATATAACAATCCTAGCAAAGTAGCGAGAATAACTCTCTATGCTATTATTCTTTCTACTCCAGTAAATACGACATTTTTCATGCCCCTCTCACAATTTTCTACCGAACGAGTGCCATCACTTTGGTTTTTGCTCGTGAAAAAGTTCTACCAAGAACACTACCCTAGCGGAAAACCCAATAAAGCAGATCCAATTTGGGTATTGAAAAAGCACGGAAAAATCCTTAGCGCTGTACGCCTCAAACAATTCTCAGAATATCAGCTACTCACCGCAATGGTTACCGAGCCAAACCAACGTGGCAAAGGACTAGGGAAACACTTATTGCACTCTATCCATAACGCACTGACTGAAAAACCATGTTATTGCTTTGCTTTTTCACACCTTACTGGCTTCTATCAGAGCTGTGGTTTTAGGTGTATATCTGTTGAACAACTTCCACAGGAATTGGCACAACGCTTTAACGCCTATACAGCACAAGGTCGTAAACTCACCCCAATGCTTTATCATTCAGCCCGACAAACCACGAGATAAAAAAAAGCGTCAGCCTTTACGCTGACGCTCTTACAATGAACTACATAGCCATTTTTTGTTACTTCAAATGACCTGCATTATGAAGCGCCCTATCTTTCCCAAGAGGTGGATTCCATTGGTATTGCCATGTTTCAGATAATGGCAACCCATTTGCTTCTAAATAGACTCGCATGTTAATTGGGTTCGCGGTCGCATCCGGTGGTACTAGATCGAACATTACACGATAGCCGTCAATAGATTTTAAAGGTCGAGCTGACTCAATTTCAACCTTACCTTTAGATGTGGTAATTACCGCTTTCAACTTAGTATTTTTACCTAACATAGCTAAAGAACCGCCGGCAAAATCAATGACAAAACGCTTACTGTAATAGTGGCGTTTTTTACCAATAACACCACCAATACCGGTAAAAGTATTCACAACACGAGCCTGCTGTGAATGCTCTGGAGAGTGACTCCCCCAATACATATTATAGCTGTACAGCAATTCCTGACCCGGTTCAATCGGCTTCGCAGGATTCCAAAACGCGACTATATTATCGAAAGTCTCATCCAATGTTGGAATCTCAACTAACTGCACAGAACCTTTACCCCAATTACCTATCGGCTCAATCCATAAACTTGGGCGCTTCTCATAGAAGACGCCATCATCTTGATAATGATCAAAATTACGATCTCGCTGTAACAGTCCAAAACCTTTAGGATTATCATCACTATAAGCATTAAATCTTAGATTCTTAGGGTTAGCCAGTGGGCGCCAAATCCATTCACCGTTGCCGGTATGCATAGCCAATCCATCTGAATCATGAATTTCTGGGCGCCAATCATACCCAGTTCTTCGATCATTCTCGCCAACCATATACATACTTGTCATTGGTGCGACACCCAAACGCTCAATCGCTTTCCTAGAATAAATAGCTGCATCTACTTTCATCTTGAAAGGTTCACCTGGTTTCATATCAAATCGATAAGCACCAGACACGCTAGGAGAATCCATCAATGCATAAACAGTTACAACATCAGATCCAGGCTTTGGCTTTTCTAACCAAAAATTTGTAAAGGTAGGAAACTCTTCAGGTTGAGGAAGCGCCGTATCCACAGCCAGGCCCCTAGCAGAAAGACCATACTGCATCTCACTACCAACTGCACGAAAGTAACTAGCGCCCAAGAAAGCAACAACATCTCGCTGCCAATCGGTCGCAAACTGCATTCTGAAACCGGCAAAACCAAGATCCTTAGGAAGCTTTTTCCCATTCACTTTAGATTTACCATAATCGAACATAGAAGATGAATAAGGCACAGGTATTGATTTTCCATTTTCCAACTCATTAATATGAATAGGAGTATCGAAGCCTAGACCAAGATGAAATAACTCAGTGCGAAATTCAGAATTATCTTTACGCCATAAAGCCTTATCTTTCTTGAAATGAATTTGTTGATAATCATCCCAATCTAAGCTTTTTAAGCTTTTAGGTAGCTCCCCTTTATGACTTTGATAAGGCTGGGCTGCCAATTGACGCGCGTGTCCTTTTAGCCAAGCATAACTAAAAGCTTCACCTACTTTAGGTTCGGCCGGAGGCTGTGCTGCACAGGCCGTAAAACTAAACAGAACGCCAACAGCCAATAACGAGCGACTTGCCAATTTCTGTAAGCGGCCAGCTGTTAATACCTTGTATGATTTATATACAAGGTTCGGTTTGAGCACATTAGAGTCCTTCATAGACTCTGAATTAGAATAGGGAAACATATACTGACTCAATTAATTTAACATTAACTTCTATAATAACGAATTCATTATCATTCGTGTGTTCAGGTATGGTAAATATTCAATCTATTATAAGAAGAAACCTTTACGCTTCAGAAAATTAGCACTATTCATCAAGATATGATGATGCTTTAGGAATATTATAAAAAAACAATCAAATATCACAACTATTATCAAGTAACCAACTTTGCTCGTAGTCCTTAATAAAAAGGCTCAGAGCCATTACGTATGTAATCGCCCCTCACTCGCTACCGCTCTAATAACTGATTAAATATCAAGAGATGTGGTTGGCTGAACGCTGTGCGGGTCTAACCCTGCGCAATCATTGTGAGAGGTTCTTGTTTTGCCTTGCCTTTTAGAGAGCCGCTGACGCGTCGAGGTACGAGACAGGCGCAAGCAAATGTAAGAATAAGAAATGGCCGTTGAGAGCTTAGCGGTTACGACGAGGGACGGCTCTTGTACGACGAGGGTCAGAGCCCTTAAACGGCTAGTAATGTGGTTGGAGTCTGTGCGACTGTTTAAGGGGTTTGACCCTGTTCATCTGTTATAGGTATTTGATGTTAGAGGTTCTTGTTTTACATTTGAGCTGACGCGTCGAGCTTGCGAGACAGACGCAAGCAAATGGAAGAACAAGAAACGACTTTTGGTGCTAAGTACGAGAGCGCTTGGTGTTGGGTAGCTCCGCGGTTACTACTAGGGTCAGAGCCCTTAAACAGCGAGCAATGTGGTTGGTTGGACTTTGTACGACTGTTTAAGGGGTCTGACCCTGCCTAGTCTGTGTTATCAGTGTTAGAGGTTCTTGTTTTGCATTTGTGCTGACGCGTCGAGCTTGCGAGACAGGCGCAAGCAAATGGAAGAACAAGAAACGCTGTTTTGACTAAAACGCTGGAACGAAAAAACCCCACCCTGCGTAGCAGGATGGGGCTTCTCTTAATTATAAGCTTGACGACGACCTACTCTCACATGGGATCCCCCACACTACCATCGGCGATGACGCTTTTCACTTCTGAGT
>NZ_JBAKAS010000020.1:0-54117 GCF_038155025.1 Marinomonas sp. TI.3.20
AACAATCCCTTGCTCTCTGTCTATCTATAACCTTAGATCCACTTGTCGTTTTACGCCACTCAGAAATGAAAAAAAGTAATAGATAATAATTTGAGCTTGCCTAGGTGGTGATGCCCGGACGCTCACTTTACTGACGAGTCAAGCGATCGTTGCCCAGCATTAGCGGCATAGAAGAGCGATAAGGATTAATATCTAACCCTCCACGTCTGACATAGCGCGCATAAACAATTAGACTTTCTGGCTGGCACATCCGCATAATATCAATATAAATACGCTCAACACACTGCTCATGAAAATCCGTATGCTCACGAAATGAAATGACGTATTTAAGTAGCTGCTCGTGATTAATTTTAGGGCCTTTATAATCAATAAATACCGACCCCCAATCTGGTTGATTGGTTACTGGGCAATTTGATTTAAGAAGGTGGCTAACCAATCTTTCTTCAACCACACCCGACAACTCATCAATCGCCAACAAATCCGTGTTGGGGTGATATTCAGCTACGTCTATATCTAATTCATCTATACAGTAGTCAGGCGTTAAGACCACAAGCGCAGACATTGAATCAACATCGCGCAGAATAACGGTCACTGCTGAACCTGCTGCGTTTGATAAATCCTTCTCAAGCAGCGCCTGAATCTCTTCTAAAGAATCATAACGCATTTGATTCAATGAGTTTAGATAGAGTTTAAACGATTTAGACTCAATAATATTTGGCGAATTATAAGGCAAACGAAATTCTGCCAATGCGACAATAGGCTTTCCTTTTGAGTTTAACCAAGACACTTCATACGCATTCCAAATATCTTCTCCAAAAAAAGGAAGACGCTCAGCTTCTATCCCCATTTCGGTCCATTTATCAACTCTAGCAATGGGGTAAAGCAACCCTGCATCATACTCAGAAACATACTCAGTTTGCTGACCTAAGGGCAAAAAACCCATATTCATTTCCTCAATTACGAATTCCACTGCCCTTGTTTAGCAAATGTAGGCCAAACGAGAACAATACTGCAATAAACAAACACACAATCACTAACGCCCAGTATACATTGATATCCGACACACCAAGAATACCGAAGCGAAACGCATTTACCATATATAAAACGGGGTTTAACATTGACAAGTTTTGCCAAAAATCAGGAAGTAAATCGATAGAATAAAACACGCCACCCAAATAGGTCAGTGGCGTTAATATAAACGTCGGTACGATAGATACATCGTCAAAACTTCTCGCATAAATGGCGTTAACAAAACCGCCTAAAGAAAACAAAATCGCCGTTAAGAAAATAACGGCAACGGTTAAAAATACATTTTGTATAGTAAGGTGGGTAAAAAATAATGACAACAGAGTGACAATTAAGCCGACACACAAGCCACGAGCGACACCACCCAGTACATAACCAACCAAAATAACCCAATTTGGCGTTGGCGACACCAGTAATTCCTGAATACTATGTTGAAATTTCGCAGAGAAAAACGAAGAAGACACATTTGAATAGGAGTTAGTAATAACTGACATCATAATCAAACCTGGCACAATGTACTGCATATAACTAAAACCACCCATTTCACCAATACGGCTGCCAATAAAATGCCCAAAAATAGCAAAATACAATGACATTGTTATTGCAGGCGGCAATAAAGTTTGCGGCCAAATGCGCATAAAACGTCGGATTTCACGACGAAGAATGGTATAAAAAGCGATAAAGATTTCAGCGTTATTCATTAACATTAACCCTTAATAAGTTTGACGAAGAGCTCTTCAAGTCGATTAGATTTATTGCGCATGCTCAGCACATTGATTGATTGAGCATCCAACAAATTAAAAACAACATTCAATGACTGACCTTTAGTCACCACAACTTCAATAGTAGTAAAGTCATTAATTGGCGTCACTGTATACCCAGGTACACCCCAATCTGCTGTTACACTTTTATCTAGATCTAAAATAAAGGTTTCTTGAACCAAGGTTTTCAAAAGTGCTTTTACACTTGTATTTTCAACAATTTCACCACCATTGATAATCGCAATATTACGACAAAGCTGTTCTGCTTCTTCTAAATAGTGGGTGGTTAAAATGATAGTGGTACCCTGCTCATTCAAGGTTTTAATAAAGTCCCACATAGAACGACGCAGCTCAATGTCTACTCCAGCCGTAGGCTCATCTAATACCAAAACTTCTGGCTCATGAATCAGCGCACGAGCAATCATTAAACGACGTTTCATACCGCCTGACAGCATGCGAGATTGGTCATCTTTTTTATCCCAAAGCCCTAGCTGTTTTAAATATTTTTCAGCCCGTACTTCAGCAACCTCTTTGCTGATGCCATAAAAACCCGCCTGAGTAACAACAACGTTAAAAACAGACTCAAAAACATTGAAATTAAATTCTTGTGGCACAACACCAAGATATTTTTTTGCTTTTGCAAAATCATCGTCGATATCCGTACCAAAAATAGACACCTTACCAGACGTTTTATTCACTAAAGAGCACAGAATACCGATAGTCGTTGATTTCCCAGCCCCATTGGGACCAAGCAAAGCAAAGAAATCACCTTTTTCTATTTTTAAGGAGACACCTTTAAGCGCTTCAAATCCACCGTCATAGCGTTTTTTTAGGTCACTTATTTCGATTGCATATGTCATAATTATGAGTCTCGTTCGGCTATTGCCAACTTAATCGTTACTTTTGAATAGGTTTTTTTGTGGAATCACGTAATCAATACATCTTTAATGCTTTTACAGAATTACGTCAGCGTATTTCAGAGCACTCTCCATTTGACCAACCAGACCTGGCTGAAGAAGATATTGACTTCTTAGAGAAATGGGATCAACTTTCCCTGAATATACAAGCCAACGACACCCACTACATATTTGACGGACAAGAGCTTCTAGCTCAATTCATCCGTTGCTACGCTAATTTGGTTCCGCTTATAAAGCGAGAATTGTTATGGTTTATAGGCGGCGAATGTCTTCATTTTTTAGGCGATGAAGAAATAGCATTATACCAGCAACTAGAAGAACGCCTCTACGCTTTAGACTCTGAAGAAAAAGAGTACGATATCGCACAAGAAATCAGATCACTAAGAGGCGATATCAAACAAATACATTGATAAGTGAACTAATCAGGGCAGATGATTCTGCCCTAATATCACTCAAGACATTTTCTTAAAGACTAACGTCCCGTTGGTACCACCAAACCCAAAAGAATTGTTTAATACCACGTCAATTTTACGCTTTTGCGGCGTAGAAGGAACATAGTTTAAATCACAACCTTCGCTTGGTTCTTCTAAGTTAATTGTGGGTGGCGCGACTTGATCACGAATCGCCAATATAGAGAAAATAGACTCTACTGCGCCTGATGCTCCCAACAAATGACCTATCATAGATTTAGTTGAGCTCATCGCCACATCGGACGCATCTGCCCCCATAAGCGATTTAACCGCATAACTTTCTGCTAGGTCACCCACTGAGGTAGAAGTACCGTGGGCATTAATGTAATCAATTTCGTGCGGTCCAAGATTTGCATCTTTTAATGCCGCTCGCATGGCGGCAATAGCGCCGTCACCGGATACAGGTGGCGCAGTCATGTGATGAGCATCATCACTCATGCCGAAACCTACTAGCTCAGCGTAAATGTTTGCCCCACGCGCAACCGCATGTTCATACTCTTCAAGCACAAGAATGCCAGCACCATCCCCCATAACAAAGCCATCTCTGTCTTTATCCCATGGACGACTTGCTGTTTTAGGATCGTCATTACGTGTCGATAACGCTCTTGCTGCACCAAAGCCACCAATACCCAAAGGTGTGATGGCCATTTCAGCACCACCTGCAATCATGACGTCCGCATCACCATAGGCAATCATACGCCCTGCCATGCCAATATTATGAGTTCCTGTTGTACATGCTGTTACAATCGATATATTTGGCCCTTTAAAGCCAAATCGAATCGCAACATGACCAGAAATCATATTAATTATCGCACCTGGTACAAAAAATGGTGAAATTCGTTTTGGACCAGACTCGTTTAGGAGGTGAAGATTCTTCTCAATCATCGGTAATCCACCAATGCCAGAACCTATAGCACAACCTACCCGATTTAAATCGACAGTTTGCTCATTCAGGTTTGCATCGTCCAGCGCTTGTACCGCGGCAGCAATCCCGTATTGAATGAAAAGATCCATCTTGCGAGCTTCTTTAGCACTCATATATTGAGTAGCATCAAAACCTTCTACCTGTGCCGCAAAACGAGTGGAAAATTGGCTAGCATCAAACGAGGTAATATCAGAAACCCCACTTTTGCCTTCCAATACGTTATCCCACGTATCTTTCACATTGTTGCCAAGGGGTGTCACCATTCCCATACCTGTGACTACAACCCGACGACGAGACATAGGATTCCTCCAGTAGACAGCCCCATTTCACAGGGACTTAATAATAAGAAAAGCCGCTGTATAGAATACAAGCGGCTTTTCGGGAAACTCAATTCACCAAGTATTACAAGTTAGCGTTGATGTAGTCGTTCGCTGCTTGTACTGTAGTGATTTTTTCAGCTTCTTCATCAGGAATTTCAGTATCAAATTCCTCTTCAAGAGCCATAACCAATTCAACAGTGTCCAGGGAATCTGCACCCAAATCATCAACAAAAGAAGCTGACATAACAACCTCTTCTTCTTTAACACCAAGTTGTTCGCAAACGATTTTTTTGACGCGTTCTTCAATGCTACTCATTAGAAGTTCCTACTCTACTCGTTAATAGCTCATTTTGAGCGTATTTTAATGTCCAACTACCTAAAATAAAAGGCGTGATTCTCAACATGAACCGGAGATGTATTTTCGTTGAATTAAATATAAAATTCAACTCAAATTACGACATATACATGCCTCCATTGACATGTAATGTTTCTCCGGAGATGTAACCTGCGCCATTGGACGCTAAAAACGCGACAGCTGCCGCAATTTCTTCTGGTTGACCAAGGCGTGAAGCCGGTACTTTTTCTACCAACTTCGCCTTATGCTCTTCAGGAAGCACTTTAGTCATATCCGTTTCAATGAATCCTGGAGCAACACAATTTACTGTGATGCCTCGAGATCCAATTTCAGTCGCCAATGAGCGACTAAACCCTTCCAACCCAGCCTTGGCTGCAGAATAGTTTGTTTGACCACCATTCCCCATAGAACCAACGACAGAGCTAATACTAATAATACGACCGAATTTTGCCTTGGTCATACCACGTAAACAAGCCTTTGTAACACGAAAAACTGAGGTAAGGTTCGTATTGATCACTTGATCCCACTCATCTTCCTTCATTCGCATCATTAGATTATCACGAGTAATGCCGGCATTGTTAATCAAAATAGTTGGCGCGCCATACTCGGCATTAATTTCTTTGATTACGGCATCAACAGATTCACTCGACGATACATCAAGAACCCAACCTTTACCGTTTTCACCAAGATACTCACTAATACTTTGCGCACCGGATTCACTCGTCGCCGTACCAATCACTGTCGCACCTTGCGCAACAAGAGCAGAAGCAATTGCTTTGCCGATTCCGCGAGTTGCACCAGTAACCAGCGCTATTTTGCCTTCCAGACTCATCATTGTCTCCAATTATTCTATCTAAACTTACACAAATATCATTTAAGCAGACAACGCTGCCTCAAATCCAGCGACATCCCCTAACGAAGAAGCCGTCAAACCTTTTACAATTCTTTTATTCAAACCACTCAAAACCTTACCCGGACCGCATTCAAATGTCGTTGTAACACCCAAACCTGATAGCAACTCAATAGATTGAGTCCAAAGCACAGGTTCACTCAATTGTGAAACCAAGTTGGCTTTTATCGTTTGCGCATCAGATACCGCTTTTGCACTGACATTCTGCACCAAAGTACAGTTAGGCGCTTTAAATTCGATAGAAGCAAGCTTCACGGCC
This sequence comes from Marinomonas sp. TI.3.20, assembly GCF_038155025.1. Taxonomy (NCBI): domain Bacteria; kingdom Pseudomonadati; phylum Pseudomonadota; class Gammaproteobacteria; order Oceanospirillales; family Oceanospirillaceae; genus Marinomonas; species Marinomonas sp. TI.3.20. Next base: position 5,944 of record NZ_JBAKAS010000020.1, read on the forward strand.
AATTTTTCTCCAGCAGGAATCATTAATTCACAATGAGAAGGCACACTAACAGGTAAAGGTAATGCCCTTTTAGCTCCTGCTTCTTTCGCATTGCTCATAGCCGCTTCAACCGCAGCAACATGACCCGCTATAACAACTTGACCAGGAGAGTTAAAGTTAACCGCACTAACAATACCAGGAGCAGCTTCACAAGCCGCTATCACTTTATCATCAGCCAAGCCAATGATGGCCGCCATTGCGCCTTCACCCGCAGGAACGGCCTGCATCATGTATTCACCGCGCAGTTTAACCAGCTCAACAGCATCCGTAAACGCCATGACACCTGAACAAACTAAAGCAGAATATTCACCCAAACTGTGGCCAGCAACATAAGCAGGTTTTGCACCACCTTGTTGCTCCCAAAGGCGCCACAATGCAACACTTGCTGTTAGCAGTGCTGGCTGAGTTTTATCTGTTTGCCCTAGCTTTTCCACATCACCTTGGACTAGCGCCCACAAGTCATAACCCAGAACGCCAGATGCTTCAGCAAAAGTTTGCTGAATAATGTCATGTTTCTCAGCCAAATCAGCCAACATGCCTAACTGTTGAGAGCCTTGCCCAGGAAAAACAAAAGCCAATGCATTATTCATTTCATTTCCTCATTATTAAGACGTTTGCAAATTGTTTCACACAAATTCGCTCTCGCAATATCAATTCCATACTCAATCGCGCCGATCATAGCTTGTAGATCCGATCCACCGTGACCTTTTACCAAATTTCCACCAACACCCACAAGGCAAGCCCCATGACGTCGTTTGGTTTGGTAAAAAGTCTCAAATAGCGACTGATCTCCGCCCTGCGCCTTAAATTGCCCCATCAAAAACGACAGCAACCCTTCGGACGCCTTTAATACCGCGTTACCAACCATCCCATCACACACAATGACATTCTTTTCACCGTGAAATAATTCCGACCCTTCGGCATAACCGAAGTAGGGAGGCCATTTCTTTGCTGACAAAATAACATCAGTCTTACGAACAACAGAACTGCCCTTTGAACTTTCAACACCCACATTAAGCAAACCGACTTTTGGCTTTTCATTGCTTAACGCTTCAACATAAGCAGCGCCTAACTCTGAAAACCCCTCAAGCATAGAAGGTGAACAATGCACATTTGCCCCTAAATCAACCAAACAGCGCAGCGGATTAGAATGCAACTCACGAATCAGTGCCGGATATAATTTAGGTCGGATAACACCTAAGATATGCCTAGCTAGAGCAACCATCGCCCCTGTATTCCCAAGTGTAACAACCACATCCACTTCTTTTACACTTAAACTATATAAAGATTTATAAAGCGAGCTTTCACGGCGTCGAAAAAGAGAAAGAACAATATCTTCATCTGCCTTTACGACATCACAACAAGCAACTAAGGATAAATGATCACAAAGAATGGAAGGCTCAACAAATGAGCTAAAATCTGGGGAATGATAGAGCACTATCTCTACATCATTATGCTGGGAAAGAACTTGGAGCGCTCCTTCAAATGCAATGCGGGGACCTAAGTCCCCGCCCATCGCGTCTAATGCTACCCTGATCATGGGTAAATTAGTTACTCACCTTTAGGGGTGATAACTTGACGACCACGGTAAAAACCATCTGCAGAAATATGATGACGACGGTGAAGTTCACCAGTAGTCTGTTCTACAGATAGAGTTGCGCTAGTCAATGCATCATGTGAACGGCGTTGGCCGCGACGTGAACGAGTCACTTTACTTTTTTGTACTGCCATTTCTTGGAGCTCCTAACTATTACTTGGCCTTTAAATTAGCCAATATACTAAATGGATTCGGTTTTTGTTCGTCATCCGGTGCGTCATCGGTAGACGAGGCATACTTTACAGCTGTTGGGTTGCAACCACTTTCTTCGTGATAAGCGACAATCGGTAAAGCAAGTATAATTTCTTGCTCAACCATATCTGCTAGGATTACGTCACCATCGGTCATGACAACAGGGTCGTAATCACTCGGTATATTTTTCGCATGATCTTCGTCATAAACAAAGGCCAGTGATAAATCTATCGATAGCTCCTGAGGTACTGCTTCCATACAACGCTGACAAACAGCCTGCACAGTCGCTTTCAGTATGCCAGTAGCAATGTAGCGCCTATCCTCATCAACTCTAAAGTCTAGATGAATATACGCATCACCCTCATCTGACGCCAAGACAGCACTAAGCTCCTTAAGCTGGTTAAGGTGCAAGTACCCTTCAATCGCTGACTCATGGTGAGCGTATTTACGAGGGTCAAAATATTTAGGTAATAGGTCATTCAACATGGCGGCAAATAATATGGACACTTGCCCGTTTTGTCAAAGTCTAACTGCATTTAAGAGCCTTTTTTTTACTGTTTTTCACTTTCGAAGCAAAAAATACGTAAAATACCCACCCAACCCCATTAATCAATGATTTATCTATAATGAAAAACTTAATACTAGGCTCCTCATCACCCTATCGACGAGCACTGCTTGAACGCCTCAATTTGTCATTTGAGTGTTGCTCACCTGAGATAGATGAAACCCCTTTTGACAATGAAACTCCCATAGAACTCGTCAAAAGACTCTCTGTTGAAAAAGCAAAAAAAGTACAGGCAACTTACCCCGATAAAAACAATCTTATTATCGCTTCTGATCAAGTCGCCGTCGTAGGGAACAACACAATAGGCAAGCCTAAAACAAAAAAAAATGCCGTCCAGCAACTGCTTAACTTTAGCGGCCAAAAAGTCTCCTTTCTGACAGGCTTATGCGTGCTAGATTCTAAAACTGAGAAATACCAATATCACTTGAGTGAGTATCATGTTTTCTTTAGAACACTTAGCTTAATGGAAATTGAGAATTACATAGACATTGAACTTCCACTTGATTGTGCAGGAAGCTTTAAATGCGAAGGATTAGGCGTGGCTTTATTTACAAAAATGGAAGGCAATGACCCTAACAGCCTCATTGGCCTACCATTAATTCAGCTCTGCAGCATGCTCAGAGAGCATGACATTAATCCACTGGCTAACCATTAAAATAAAAATAATTAGCCAATAATTAGTAGCCTTTTGGGAATGAATAGAAAGTTTCTTTAGGAGACTCTAGCTCTGCAAGCGCTTTAGTAGCGACATCGTAGCCAAAGTCAATTAGCTCAGCAGCATGCCAGAACTCATAAAAAGCGGCAAAATCTTTAGGAATTGAAATCAATAAGTCTGGCGGGTAACCTGCCAGCTTATATTGCGTCAGCGATTCTTGCATGGTTTCAAACATCATATTAATGGTTTGCAACCTTCCCCAGGTCTCAGGACTATTCTTATTAACACTGCGCACTTCAAGCTCGTCGTCTGCTCGCTGTTTACCAAACAGACCTTTTACGCTTGACCACCATTCTGGCTCATTACTTTTTTCGACCAATGTTTCTGTCGTTAGCTCTTGTGCTGGGCCATTCAAATCAACAGCAATAATATAATCAGCACCTGCCGAAACACTTGGAATAATCGGCAATGGGTTAAGCACACCACCATCGACATACACCCGATTATTCAGCTGAACCGGTGCAACAATGGAAGGTATGGCCGAAGAAGCCCTCATCGCATCGATCAAGCTACCTTTGTTAAACCAAAACTCTTTCTGATTTAACAAATCAACAGCCACCGCCGTAAAGGGAATTGGAAGTGTTTCAATATTTGGAGTGCCAATCATATCCGAGATAACTTGAAAAAATCGATCCCCCTTAATATAGGCACCATGTCGAAAAGACATGTCTAGCATTCGCAGCACACGCACTTTATCAAGCCCACGCGCCCACTCACTATAATCTTCCAACTTACCTGCAGCAAACACACCACCAATGACAGAACCAATAGAACAGCCGGATACACTAATAATTTCGTAACCTCGCTCCTGTATTGCCTGTATAACACCTATATGTGCATTTCCGCGCGCCGCACCACTACCCAGAACAAGGGACACCGTCTTCTTCATAACCAATCCAATTAAGGGGATACATACACAAACGAAACACGATTATGACCCAGTACATCACGCCCCATATCCGCTACATTAATAAAACGCACCTGTCGGCTTAATTGAATGCCGATGCCAGAAGTTAGCGCTTCAATATAACGATCACCTTGCTCAATCGAAGACACGGACCCTGATTTTTTGCTACTTACAAAGCCGACTACCTGCTGACCACTCGGTAAATCACGCAGAAAACGACGAATTCTAGGAAAATCATCCACCGCCATTTGTGCAACAACCTCAAACTCAGAGCCTTGCGAGGCCATCAAAGCAATACTGTCCAGTCGTACCATGATATCGCCAGCACCACGACGATTAATGTAGATCATCTGATAATCATCATGATCATCCTGCACTACCATCAATAGCTGACTATCGTCTGCACCGTACAACAAATAATTCTTAAAAAAATTGTTAGCCCACGCATTGCTGCTTCCACAACTACGACTCTCACACTCGAAGACCACTTTCTGGCCGCGCGCAAGCAGTGCCTCCTTGTAGTAAGCAAAGACAGATTCTAGGGGCACGTTGCGCTCGATTTTATAAAGCGAACGAAACACCGACCCTTTGACGCGCAATACAGACTCAGGCTCCCAACCTCGGCCTGAGCGCTGAATTTTGCCAAGAGGAATTTCTAACGACTGATTTTCTTGGGTGTCACTCTTAACTAATTGAGCACCGCGATAAGCCTCGACATGTGAAATATCGGCAAAGGCATACGTGACGACTAATGCAAAACAAGCCACCATCACCTGCTTAATTCTGATCATGTTATACCTACCTTTTTTATTAGAACGCCATCATTAATTAAGATCAATAAATGCCTGTATCTCTTCAGCAACAGACGTCGCTGTTTCCGGTTCTAAATGAAAATGATGGTTGCCAGCCAGCCATTTAAGCGTAATCCACGGAAATTGACTGGCTCGTTTTTCAACCAAAGAAACAGAATCCTTATAAATACCTTGCTCAGCCACTAACGCTAATGTCGGACATTTGATTTCTGAAATAAAAGCCTCGACACTGGCCTCATCCATACGAAATGGCGAAGGAAATGTCAGTTTGCCATCATGTCGCCATGACCAAACACTTTCTTGTTGGCGTACCCCACGCTCCACCAACAAGGAGGCCGCCTCATGAGACAAAGAAGTAAAACCATTCATTCGCGCCTGCACCATATCTTCTTTTGACTGGTATTGAGAAAAGCGATCCAAGCGATACTTAGCCATTTTACGGATAGATTTTTGCAGAGTGGCTACCCGGTCTTCTGGCTTATTTGTCTGTGGCCCCATATTATCCAGAATAATTAAGCCCCGTACCTTTTCTGGTACAATCGCAGCCACCATCATGGCCACAGCGCCACCCATACTATGCCCCACCAACCAACTACTTTGGCTGGAGAGATTCAATACACTGACCGTGTCTAATACATAATCCCAGAGGTGATAAAAACTACCTTGTGGGCGATGATCAGAAAAACCATGCCCTGCAAAGTCTAATGCACTGTGATGAAAGTCTGAAAAATGCGGGGAAAGAGAATGAAAGCTAGCGGCATTATCGAGCCAGCCATGCAAAGACAAAACCCTTAATGCCGAGGGATTCTGCGATAACCGTTGAATGCCGGCTATATTGGTATGCGCCAAATTAAAAACAACATCCCGCCCCATACTTACGTCCTTTTTTATAACGTTTTTCACAACTTACTAGCGAGCAATTGCCCAGCGATACTGACAGCACGCCGTAGCAAACAACTCACCTTCAACCGCCGCCAATGCCGCTGTTGTCATAGCGAAACGGGACGACAATGGCTCATCGCACAACAACTCAACCAATTGGTGCGCAAAGGGCTGGTGAGTGATCAACAATATAGAATCGGCTGTTTGATCGTTCAACCACAAAGCCACATCCAACTCTTTACCACTTGGCGTAATAAGCGGACATGACTGCGCCACCAACCCAACCTGACCCAAGGTTTCTAAGAAGTAGTCTGCCGTTTGCTGTGCACGCACATAAGGACTCACAAACACCGCATCTAAGCGCTCTCCACGCTCTTTAAAAGCGCGGGCCGTTTGCTTCACTTCATCCACTCCTTCTGGAGTCAATTCACGAAGATCGTCTCGTTCATAACCATGAGCAAATGCATTACCATGGCGTAAAACATACAGTCTCTTCTTACTCATCCTTTGTACCTTTCGGCCAAGGCTGGAACGGAAAAGGTTTTTCTTCTTCACGGTAAGAAAGGAAGTCAATAATCTGACGGACAAACACTCCTACGCTGCGCAACCAAGTCGATACCGTCGCGGGCTCTGAACGAGAGAGCAGTCTCACTAAGCTAACGACAATGACTAAGATACCAAAAACGGTGATAGCCACGTTGAGCACACACCAGTAAAACAACATAAAAATTAATCGAAACCAGAACCCTTGGTTTGCGTAACCTGGTTTAGCCATGCTTATTCTCCTCATACGTCGCAAATTCGACGTCCCATTTTTGTTCGCCAGTCATCATAGATTCGATTAGCGTTTCCAATTTTTCATTATCAAAAAGAAGCTTAGATAAGCCTTCTGCCAATGGCATGTAAAGGCCATGTTTTTTAGCCTCTTCTATCACCATGCGCAATGTATTCACCCCTTCAGCCACTTCACCAATCTCTTCGATGGCGGCTTGTAAATTTTTTCCTGAACCAATGAAATAGCCCACCCGATAATTACGACTTAACGGTGACGTACAGGTAGCTATCAAATCACCCATTCCTGCCAAACCAAGAAACGTCATCGGGTTGGCACCAAAATGCACCGCAAAGCGACTCATTTCTGCCAAACTTCGCGTCATAATCATTGCCATGGTATTTTCACCCACCTGCAAAGCTTTTGCCAAACCACAGACGATAGCGTAAATATTCTTTAGCGCGCCAGCCAGCTCGACTCCGGTGCTGTCAGTGTTTTCATAAACGCGAAATGTAGGGGATTTTAACAATTCAATAACACGCGCCCGCACCAACTCATCAGCACTCGCAATAACCGAACCCGTCATGTGTCCAGCAGCGATTTCTTTTGCTAAATTAGGACCACTTAGCACGCCAATCTTTTGCGTCACTGTGTTACGACGCAAAATATCACTCATAAGTTCAAAACGATTTGGATTAAATCCCTTGGTCGTACTAATGAGTATTTTATCTGCCGTTAATAGCGGCTCAATACGCTCAACAACTTGTTCAAAAGACTTCGACGGAATAGAAACAAAGATAGTGTCACTTTCCTTGATCGCCTGTTCTAAATTACTAGTGGCTAACAATTCTTGATGCAAGGGCGCATTCGGCAAGTAACGACTATTCAGCCCGGTCAAATTAATCTCTTCAACCTGCTGTTCGTTACGCATCCATTGACTTACTTGATGACCGTTGTTCGCCATGATATTAGCCAATGCGGTGCCGAAACTACCACCACCCAATACACATACTGATTGTTTTTTCATCATCCCTTCTCTTCAAAAATATAACACCTAATAATTATTAGGAGGAACAGCTTACTTCTAACAAACGCCCCCACTCCGGGGAGCGCTGCGCCAACTGATCACAGGCTTGATGCTCATCAAAAGGCGCACTTAATACTGACAACAAACGTCGGAAAGGTAAAAAGTCACCCTGATCAGCCGCTTCAATCGCTTCATGGGCAAGGTAATTCCTTAATACAAACTTAGGATTCACTTGTCGCATCGCCATACTAACTTGCGACCAATCTTGCTCTAACGCCAGCCTAGCTTGTTGATAATCAAGCAACCAGGCACGCATTCGCTCTCTGTCGACTACCTCATCCAAGATAAGGTCGAACTCGTCAGGCAACAAATGACTCAATAAGCGGAAGAACAGACTGTAATCCATTTTCTCAGGGGCCAGAATCGCAAACAAAGAAGACAGTAAATTCGTCACATTATGACCCTCAGGCAAACCAAGCTTAGCGGTCATCAAAGCTTCATAATGGGTTTGCAATGCGATTTCATAATGCTGCAGGATCGCAACCAACTGATCACGCTCAAGGTGCTTTGAAAAACATCGCATGAGACAATTCAAATTCCACAAGCCTATGCCTGGCTGACGCGAAAAAGCATAGCGCCCTTCATGATCCGAATGATTACACACCCAATCAGGCTGATAATCTTCCATAAAGCCATATGGCCCATAATCAATGGTTTCGCCTGTGAAAGAAAAATTATCCGTATTCATCACGCCATGCTGAAAACCAACCGCCTGCCACTTAGCGATCATTCTAGCGGTACGCTCTACCACCTGAATCAACATACTCTCCAGAGGCGTATCAGACGCCAGACAGTCTGAGTAGTAATGCTTCAAGCAATAGTCGATAAGCTGATTTAATTCGATTTCTTTGCCTTGATAGAAGAAATACTCGAAGTGACCAAAACGAATGTGCCCTTGTGCAGTCCGCAACAACATGGCACCCGGCTCTGGTTGCTCACGATAGACCGCCTGAGAACTAGTATAAAGCGCTAGCGCTCGTGACGAAGGAATGGACATGGCGTGCATAAACTCACTGGCCAAATATTCCCTGATACATGAACGCAAAACCGCTCGACCATCACCACGACGTGAAAAAGGCGTCGGCCCTGCGCCCTTCATATGAAGGTCGTGAAGCCACCCTTGATCATCGAGAATTTCACCTAATAAAACACCGCGACCATCACCAAGTTGCGGCGAAAAGCCGCCAAATTGATGTCCCGCATAAACCATACTTAAGGAATCTTCTACTGGCTCTTCGCCACTTAAAATACGCTTAGTTTGAGGTGATTTAATATCAATGGATAAAGCATGAGCGAGCGCTTGGTTAAACTCAACCAAACGCTGCTTGAGGAGGGGTTGGATCGACGTTTTTGCATAAAACGCCTCTCCTAATCCGGCAAAGTGATGTTCTAACTTCATAGCCACTCACTTAGATAGCGATTGTTATAGTGACGTGTTAACCATGTATTCACAGCGAATACTTTCCCCAACAACCTTTTCGATTTCAGGAATTAGGAACGCATCGTCTTCACTGGCAAAGCTGACAGATTTACCCATTTCACCACCACGACCAGTACGACCAATACGGTGTACATAATCTTCAGGATCTTCAGGCAAAGCATAGTTAACCACAAGCTCAATGTTGTCGACATGAATACCACGCCCCGCAACATCGGTCGCCACCAAGACTTGAATAACACCGTCTTTAAAGCCTTTTAACGTTTTAACACGCTTATCTTGAGCCACTTCGCCCGACAAGATGGCGCAATTAATATTGGCTTTTCGAAGTTTTTCATACAAATCACGCGTTTCATCACGACGATTGGCAAAGATAATGGTTCGCTGATTACCATTGTCTTCAATCAACTTTCTAAGCACTGGCCATTTCTGCTCTGCTTCAACCGTATAAATCACCTGATCGATATTCTGGTTAGTCGCTTCTTTGGGAACAACAGACACTTCTTTCGGGAAGTAGGTCCACTGAGTCGCCAACGCTTGAATATCTTTTGGGAAGGTTGCACTAAACAACATAGTTTGACGCTTTTCTTTATGTGGCGTCATACGAATAATGCTTTTAACATCTGGAATAAATCCCATAGACAGCATGCGATCGGCTTCATCCAAAACCAAACACTCGACATGACTAAGCAATACTTTCTTATGTCGCGCAAAGTCTAATAGACGACCTGGCGTAGCGACTAAAATATCTACATTTTCAGTTTCAAGCTGCTGCTTCTGCTTCTCGTAGCTCATTCCACCGACGAGTGCGACAACATTCAAATGACAGTTAGCCGTTAATTTCACAGCCTCTTCCGCGATTTGCAATGCAAGCTCACGAGTCGGCGCGATAATTAAGCCTCGAGCAAGATTATTTGCACGCTTTTCCGTCAAAGGATAATCTAGAAAATCACTAATCATAGCGATCAAAAAGGCCGCTGTTTTACCCGTTCCTGTTTGCGCCTGACCAATCAAGTCAGATCCTTTCAGAGTAATCGGTAGCGTTTCCGCTTGAATCTCACTGCAATACTCAAATCCCATTTCTGAAATAGACTTAAGCACACGATCCGGTAAATTCAAATCATGAAAGCGTGTTTTATCCGCCACTTCATCCACTTTGAAATCATCAATAGACCATACTGAGGTACCGCTATTTTGTTTAGCACCTTCCACCGGCTTATTGATAATACCTTCAGCAGATTTATCAGAAACCCCATTGGCTGGCTTACTTTCTGCTTTAAAACGCTTGTTAGAGCGACGAGGACGCTTTGGTTTTACTGTTTGTTCTGATGTAGGTTCTGTCTTTTGGTTTTCCATATTGGAATCTATATGCTTCTTATGTGTTTTTACGTTTATGTGTCTTTGCGTGGAGTGTACCTAAATGATAAGTCTTTATCACCCCTTGCTTTTCGTAAGTTATTATTGTCTGTAAGGAGGTAGGCTATTAATTAGCTGCTGCCCATATCGTTTTGTGCGCAAGCGTTTATCCAAAATATGAATTTCGCCGGAATCTGATTCGCTACGTAGCAACCTACCCGTCGCCTGCACTAAGCGTAATGATGCATCTGGAATGGTGATCTCCATGAATGGATTCCCACCACGCTTTTGAATCCATTCTGCTAACGTTGCCTCTACTGGATCATCAGGCACGGCAAACGGAATTTTTGCGATATAAACACACGTTAAATAATCACCAGGTAAATCCACCCCTTCGGCAAAGCTAGCGAGCCCAAGCAGTAAACTGCCCTTACCATCATCAATACGCGCCTTGTGCGAATCTAAAATAACGCGTTTTGACTGCTCCCCTTGCATCAATAGAATATCCTGCAATCCGGCAGAAAGAGATTTAGCCACCTCCTCCATTTGCCGACGCGAAGAGAATAGCACTAAACTGCCTTTCTTAGAATCTACTTGTTTATCAAGATATTGAACAATCTCTTGTGTGTGCTGTTCAACCCGATTGGGTTCATTTTCCATATCAGGTATGACCAGCAGACCATTTTTCTGAAAATCAAATGGGCTTAAAACTCGCAAATACTCACTTTCGTGCGGCACTCCTGAGCGCATATTAAATCGGTGGAATTGGTTTAGGGCAGTCAATGTCGCCGAGGTAACAATAGCCCCAAAACACTTATCCCACAATTGCTGACGCAATGTATGGGCCGCTAAAATAGGTGAACCACCTAATTCAATATCCTGCTCCATACCTTGCCCTGTAACCACTAACCAGCGCGCGTTCGGTGGGTAATTCTGGTCATCGACCGCCGAGTATAAACGCCACAACTCAACACTTTGCTCTAAACGCCCCAATATAACGCCCAAAATTGGCTGCCAGGTTTCAGCAGTTTCCGGCGTCACACCCATCCCTTCGTTTTGCTTGGTTTTCTTGCATTCGTCCTGAATACTTTCAATATTATTGAAAAGCTTCTGATAGGAGGTCTGCAAACTATAGGCTAGCTGCCGTAACTCATCAGGAATAACACCAAACTCAAAACGATGCTGATTATTCTCTTGATCCAAGCCCAAGCCTTGAATATAAGGCGCTAAACCTTGCTGTGCGTACTGGATGAAATTGACAATACTTTGAATCTGTTGAGGAATTTTAAGCAACAACTGCCCTGTTAAGCTAACGTCATCGGTCAACTCTTGCTTTAAGTTCACTAGATTTTTTTCGAGCTGTCGCAACCAGGTAATACTTTGTTGCAAACGAACCTCGTGACGGAAATGGCCGATTGCCTTATCAGGCAAATGATGCCCCTCGTCGAAAACATAAATAGTTTCTTTCGGCGGCGTTAAAATTGCCCCACCACCAAGCGATAAATCAGCAAGCACTAAATCGTGGTTGGCAACAATCACATCCGCGTCTTCAATTTCACCGCGCGCTTTAAAAAACGGGCACGCAGAGTAATTAGCACAGTTGCGGTTAGTGCACTGCTGATGATCCGTAGTCAAGCGGCGCCAATCTTGATCCCTAATAATGCCAGACCAATTATCCTTGTCGCCGTCCCACTCACCCTTAGATAAAGCAACATCCATCTCTTGATAAAGCGCGGTGTTAATATCATCAGATTGAAGATGTTGTTCAAACAACCCAGCAAACATATCCTCTATACCTTGCTCTTCAGAACTCAGAAAACCTTCCAAGTTATTCAAACAAAGATAACGCCCACGCCCTTTTGCTAAGGTATATTTGAAACTTAATTCGGTATGCTCTAACAGATCAGGCAATTCTTTATGGAGAATTTGTTCTTGCAAGGCTACGGTTGCCGTTGAAATAATCAACTTTAAGCCACGCGCTTTTGCAATTGGAATCGCAGCCAGACAATAAGACAGTGTTTTACCCGTCCCCGTCCCCGCCTCAACAACGGCCACATGCTTTTCGTCTAACCGCTCACCTTCGCTCCCTTGCTTTATATTTCCCAAAGTACGGGCGATTGTGCCGATCATCTGACGCTGACCAACTCTAGGTTTATGGGACTTTGCTTCCAGCGAGGCTCGGTAAGCAAGGTGAATTTGTGTTTTTAGTTCATCTGAAAGCATTTAATTTATTGAGTATCTTGAATAATGCTGTATATAATAACAGTTACTGTATAAACAACCAGATGACGCTATGATTAAATTAACCAACAGACAATCTGACGTACTAGAAACCATTCGTGAATTTATTAGCGAAACAGGTTTTCCTCCAACTCGTGCAGAAATAGCCCATCGCCTAGGGTTCAAATCTCCCAATGCCGCTGAAGAACATCTAAAAGCCCTCGCTAAAAAAGGGGCCATAGAAATGCTTTCCGGCGCATCCCGTGGCATTCGCCTGCTTGAAGACCCTGCTTTAGCAGAAAAAGCGGATGCCGGATTACCCGTTATTGGCAAGGTCGCTGCTGGGTTTCCAATTTTGGCCCAAGAAAATGTCGCGTCTCATGTTAATGTTCCAGCCGCGATGTTTTCACCTAAGGCGGATTACCTTCTTTCCGTCTCTGGCACTAGCATGAAGAACATAGGCATCATGGAAGGAGACCTACTTGCTGTTCATAAGACGACAACTGTTCGTGACGGCCAAATTGTTGTTGCTCGAATAGGCGAAGAAGTCACTGTTAAACGATTTTTCCAAAAAGGCAGCTTAATTCGCTTAGTACCGGAAAATGAAGACTTTGACGATATCATTGTAGATTTAGAAAGCGAAGAGTTTGCTATTGAAGGACTTTCAGTAGGCGTCATACGCCAAACTATTTAAATCAGAACCTTCAGCCGAAAAGCCAAAAGGCGAAGCAAATGCTTCGCCTTTTTTAATGCAATATTTTAGGCCTTACATCCATATCTTCTGGATACTCCATGTCATCACCAAACGTTTCTTCTTCCGAATAAACAAAATCAATCCCTGCATGAAACATGCATTTTGCCAGTTCAAAATAACGTTCTTTAAGATAAGACTTAGTATCATCAGAAATTGTTAATGTTGCCAAGGGCTCTGCATTCTCGCCCTCTTCGCCAGCTGGACGCAATACAATATCGCCATTGTCCAGCTCAATAATTTCTAGATAGGATTCTTTCATATTTAATACTCTGAGGATTCTTCTCTAAAACGCAACACCAACTCCGTTAGCTTAGATAAAAACACATTAACCGATGCACCGTCATCGCCGCCACGACCAATCAAGTTTGCTTCATTGGCTTTAACAAACATGGAAGAGCGGCATTCAAATTGAACCAAATAAGCTTGCTCTAATTGATTTAGCCAAGAACCAGATTGCAAAGATAAGTCATGCAGTTCGACTAATACCGGCACGACAACATCTTTATCTTTAGCTTCTTTCAACAAACCGTCAAGTTGCAAACCAGAGGTTAGTTGGTAAGCCAAACCAACCTCCTGTAGCAATCCATTCAACGCACTGCGCAAATGAAAGATTGCGGCCCCTTCCAAACTTGCGCCAAGCCAAGAACCTGCATCTTCTTGACTTTGTCGAAGAAAACGGCGTGCTGAATCCAACTTTTGATTGGTTAAACTCGCTGGAGTTGCAGCACTCATTTCTTTTTCTTACCTTCTTCAACGACCCATTGCTTACCAACATAATAGGCTTTCCAACCCGTTGGCTTACCTTCTTCTTCAGTCATCACATACTGCTCTTTCGTCTTACGACTGTAACGAATAATGGTCGGACGACCTTCGTTATCCATAACTGGAGCATTAGAGAAAAAGTGATATTTAGGATCGATCTGCTCCATGTAAGGAAGCAATTCTTTCACCAGCGGTGCTCGAGTTTCTCGCTTACGCGGAAACTGACTAGCCGCTAAAAACAAACCCGTTGCACCATCACGTAAAACGTAATGATCTTCTACTTTTAAACAAGCTAGGTCAGGCATCGGAACTGGGTCCATCTTAGGTGGCGCCGCTTCCCCGCTCTTCAAAAGCTTGCGAGTATTTTTACAATCGTCGCTGGTACAACCAAAATATTTGCCGAAACGGCCTGTCTTAAGCTGCATTTCTGAGCCACATTTATCACACTCAAGTACAGGACCATCGTACCCTTTGATCTTAAATGTACCCTCTTCCACCGCATAACCAGAACATGTTGGATTGTTACCACACACGTGTAACTTACGGTGTTCATCCATCAAATAACTGTCCATGGCAGAACCACAAATATCACAACGTCGCTTATTGATCAGCGCTTTTGATTCTGCTTCATCGTCATCTACAGCAACTGCTTCATCACCACGAGTAAGGTTAATCGTCGCTTTACAACGCTCTTTTGGTGGTAACGCATAGCCAGAACAAGACATAAATACGCCTGTACTAGCAGTTCGAATTTGCATTGACCTTCCGCAAGTAGGACAAGCAATATCGGTTGGTGTTGGCTCATTCAGCATCATCCCATCTTCAGGATCTTCTGCTTTGGCTAAGACAGCACTAAAACCATTATAAAAAGCATTGAGTGCTTCAATCCAGTTCTCACGACCTTCTGCCACTGCATCCAACTGCTCTTCCATTTGTGCAGTAAAGCTATAGTTCATGAGGGAGTGAAAGCTATCCACCAATCTTTCAGTCACAATATCGCCCATTTTTTCAGCGTAAAAGCGACGATTCTCTACTCGAACGTAACCACGATCTTGGATAGTAGAAATGATTGATGCATACGTAGAAGGACGACCAATACCACGTTTCTCAAGCTCTTTTACTAAACTGGCTTCACCAAAACGCGCCGTTGGTTTAGTAAAGTGCTGCTCTGGCAATAATGCTTCTAGAGTGAGAGTCTCACCTTTAGCAACATCTGGAAGAATATTGTCTTCGCCTTTCTTAACCACACCTTGCATAGCACGAGTGTAACCATCAAAGCGTAAAATACGTCCTTTGGCTTTAAACTCATACTCACCACTTGTTACAGTGACAGTCGTAGATGTGTATTGCGCAGGCGTCATTTGACACGCCATAAACTGAGCACGGATCAATTCATAAAGACGATGCGCGTCTTTTTCCATGCTTAACAAATCTTCTTGGCGCACACTAACATCAGAAGGACGAATCGCTTCATGGGCTTCTTGAGCCCCTTCTTTACTGCTGTAGCGAATAGGTTCTTCAGGTAAGTATTTGTCGCCAAATTTCTCAGCAATATATCCGCGTAGCGCCTCTACAGCCTCTAAACTCAAGTTAGTTGAGTCTGTACGCATATAAGTAATGTAACCACCCTCATAAAGGCGCTGAGCCAACATCATGGTCTTTTTAACGCCATAACCAAGTCGAGTACTCGCGGCTTGTTGCAAGGTAGAAGTTATAAATGGTGCTGATGGCTTACTGCTTGTCGGTTTATCTTCGCGATTACTTACTAAGTAATCGGCATCTTTCAAGCGAGCGAGATGCTCATCAGACTGCTCCTGACTCACAGGACGGTATTCTTTGCCTTGATATTTTGCTGCTGCAAATTTGATCGTATCTTTCGCTGGCGTTGTTAAATTCGCATCCAACTCCCAAAACTCATCAGGAATAAAAGCGCGTATTTCTTTTTCACGTTCAACAATCAAGCGTACTGCAACTGATTGAACGCGACCTGCGGACAAGCCACGAGCCACTTTTGCCCACAACAATGGCGACACCATAAAACCAACAACACGGTCTAAAAATCGACGTGCTTGCTGTGCATTAACACGATCCATATCAAGTTCGGATGGCGTTTCAAAAGCGGCTTGTATGGCTTTTTTTGTAATTTCGTTGAACACGACACGCTTATAGCGGCTGTCATCACCACCGATGGCCTCACGAAGATGCCACGCAATAGCTTCACCCTCTCTATCCAAATCGGTCGCGAGATAGATGGTATCGGCATTTTTGGCAAGACGTCTTAGCTCTTCAACCACTTTTTCCTTGCCCGGAAGCACTTCGTAGTGCGCTTCCCAACCATTTTCCGGGTCAACGCCCATTCGAGAAATAAGCTGCTGTCGAGATTTGCGGCGTTTATGCTCAACCTTCTCTTCTGGGCTCATCTTTCTCGTCAAAGCGGCTTGTTTTGCTCGCTCCTGCGGAGTTGATTTTGCTGTTGAACCTGTCGGCAGGTCTCGAATGTGTCCCACACTCGATTTCACAACATAATCGTTGCCTAGGTATTTATTGATGGTTTTCGCCTTAGCGGGCGATTCCACGATTACCAGTGATTTTCCCATTGAACTGTGTAAGCCTTATTTAAGTACGTCTGCAAATCTACGTTTGCGAAATTTAGTCTTTCGGGGCGCTGATATTAAGCAAACACCTTTTATATGACAAGCGATCACTGTATTGTTTCTCACATTATCGCTTGCTGAATCTAGTATTTCTTATTTAACATACTGAATTCATTGCTTAAGGACAATCATGGCGCTCCTCCAAATTCTTACAATTGTGTTTTTAATGATTATCGTGGTGCTTTCCGTAATCATTGGTTCACGTGCACATCAGAAAGAAAAAGAACAAACTGAACGACGTTTTAAGCAACTTCAGCTATCAAATCGCGCTGATCGAGTTGAATATCATCTGCGCAGTTTAAAAGATATTGACACAGATTCGATCGCTAGTGATGTTCTTTATGATTATTATATCGATACGTTACGCGAGCTGCTCCAATATGCCGATGATGCCGAACGTATCGAAGCACGCATCACTAAAGCAGAAGATGATCGCAACACCGACCCTATTGAGTTTAATCCAACTCCAGAGCCGCTAAGCTTTCAACAAAAAGCAAACTATAAAGAGCGCCTAACAAAAGTCGCTAAGATGCTTCTTTTCCTCAGAAGACAGGGCCGCTTAAGTCATTCACACTACAAAGCTTGTTACGATTATTTGCGCTGGTTGAACCTATGGGTCCAACTTAATCGCCAAATAGTACAAGCAAACAAAAACTTTATTAGCGGCGATAGTCGCGTTGCTCAATCTCTATATGGGGTGATTCTATCTCATATCAAATCTGATTCCATCGAAAGACCAGAAAAGAAAGCATTACAAACATTTGTAACGGACAAAATGAAACAAATTTTAGCCCCTAAGATTGAAGCCATTCAAACCACAGACAATCCAGAAGAAGCACTGAGTCAACTCATTCAAAATCTACAACCCGGAGACGACATCACTGATCCGACAATTAACAAAAATGCAAATTAAACCAATGAGATACTAGCCAAAGAAGGTAACAATTCGGACATTAACTCAACCGACTCTTCGGCCCCGGCTTCATCCCAATAAACCACCACAGATTCACGCGTGATTTCTATCGCCCTGACTAATGGTAACAACAACGCCAATTGCGCTTTATCTTTATCGCACAACGCTAGCGCCTTACTAGACCACCAGCCGGGTGCTGCTTGATGATATTTCCAGACATCGTAGGTGAGTAATAATACTTTCTCTGCGGTGATCGGAAGCGATTTAGCCCTATAGTGAGCATAACTGCAAACTTTATGCACTTCCTTTGATTTATCCCACTTGTCAGGCAGCCCGATTGATGTAAGCTGGACAATGAGATTGTGCTTTCTAGCAAACATCCTTAATGCCATCCGTCGTCGCTCTTGTTTTGGGGGCATGATCCATAAGGCGGATCCCATTAGGGAAAGTGTAATTAACACAATTATTAGCACGACCATTAAGTGTCTCTTTGTTTTTGGAACTAAAATAAATTATAGCGTTGAGCTTGGAGGTTTTTATGTTGTACAAGAAAATTTTACTCGCTGTTGATCTCACCGATGAGAGCATCAAAGTGGCCAATAAAGCCGCGTCTTTATGTTTACCCCTAGGCGCTGAACTCGTTATCGTACACGTCATAGAGTCACTAAACTATGCTTACGGTGGTGACGTCCCTATTGATATCACTGATATTCAACAACAGTTACATGACGCTGCAAAAGAGCGCATGTCCATTCTTGAAGAGCAACTTGATGTCCCCGTTAAAGAAGCATGCGTTGTTCAAGGTGGTATTGAAAGCGAAATCCATCGCATTGCTGAAGAAAGACAGGTCGATCTTATTGTTGTCGGAAGTCACGGCCGTCACGGCTTAGCGTTACTACTTGGCTCTACTGCCAACGGTGTTTTACACGGCGCGCCTTGCGACGTACTTGCCGTTCGCGTTCAAAAAGAACAATAAAAAAAAAGGCGATACCTGATATGTGCAGGTATCGCCTTTTATTTTTATATGTTTAACGCCTAGTCCAAGACGTTCCTTCTCGGCTATCCAACAACTCAATCCCCTGAGCCGCCAACTCATCACGAACTTCATCGCTGCGCGCAAAGTTTTTATCTTTACGAGCCTGAGTACGCTCATCAATCAAGACTTGAATAGCGGCGTCATCTAGGCCTTCAGAGACGGTACTGTTTTGCAAAAAGTACTCTGGATCTTGCTTTAACAAACCCAGTAAATCTGCCAACGCCACCAGCTCTGCTGCCAACAATTCAGCCTGTTCTGCATTGTCTGTTTTGGCTTTATTTAACTCACGAACCAATTCAAACAACACAGACACAGCAACAGCGGTATTGAAGTCGTCTTTCATGGCCGCCTCAAAGCGCTCAGTAAATTCCGCAGGAAGATACTCAGCAGCCGTACTTTGACCACGCAACGCAGTGTACAGACGCTCTAACGCGACTTTCGCTTCATTTAGACTTTGATCAGAATAATCAATCGCACTGCGATATTGACTAGACACCATCAAGTAGCGAACCACTTCAGGATTGTACTTAGCCAACACATCGCGTACGGTGAAAAAGTTGCCTAACGATTTAGACATTTTTTCATTGTTGACTCGAACCGCACCGCAATGCATCCAGTAATTTACGTATTCCTTACCGGTTGCCGCTTCGGACTGAGCAATTTCGTTTTCATGATGCGGAAATTTAAGATCTGGACCACCACCATGAATATCAAAATGACTGCCTAGGCAGTTTGTCGACATAGCAGAACACTCAATGTGCCAACCAGGACGCCCCTCACCCCAAGGAGATGACCACGACACTTCTCCTGCTTTCGCTTGCTTCCACAAAACGAAATCCGCTGGGTGCTCTTTGGCCACTTCAACATCAATGCGCGCGCCCGCTAGCATGTCTTCAAGCTTGCGATTATTTAGCTTGCCATAATCTTTAAAGGCAGATGTACGGTAATACACATCACCAGAAGCACCATGATACGCAAAACCTTTTTCAATAAGCACTTGAATCATGTCGATGATTTCTTGCATGAATTCTGTGGCTCTAGGCTCACGATCTGGCATTTTATTGCCAAGGCGCAATTCGTCTTCACGTTGCGCCGCAATCATTCGCTCAGTCAACGCCTGAGTTGACTCGTTATTTTCTTCAGCACGCTTGATGATCTTGTCATCCACATCCGTAATGTTGCGCACATAGTTCAATTCGTACCCTAGGTGGCGAATGAAACGTGAAATAATATCAAAGGAAATCATGGCTCGAGCATGACCAATATGGCAGTAGTCGTACACTGTGTTACCACAAACGTACATACCAACTTTGCCTTCTTCTATTGGCTTGAAAATTTCTTTCTTCCCACTCAGGGTGTTGTAAATCTTCAACATCTCTATTATTTCCCTTTCGCTTCAATTTTTGCCCAAGAATCCCGCAACGTTACAGTGCGGTTAAAGACCACGCCATCTTCTTTTAGATCACGACAGAAATACCCTTCACGCTCGAACTGAAAGCCTTGGCCTTTTTCAGAATCCAACAAAGAAGGTTCAACTTTCGCATTCGTTAACACAGTCAAAGACTCAGTATTGATAAAATCTAAGAAGGTTTTGTCTTCGTGATTTGCGTCTGGTGCTTCATGATTGAACAAGCGATCGTACAAATTCACGGTAGCATCAACGGCATGTTGCGCACTTACCCAATGGATAACGCCTTTTGGCTTGTAACCCTCAGGATTCACACCCAAGGTGTTTTCGTCATAACGACACAACAACTCAACGACTTCACCCGCATCGTTCTTAATCGCTTCGTCACAAGTGATCACATAACCACCGCGCAAACGAACCGCACCGTCTAATGTCAGACGCTTCCACTTACGAGGCGGCTCTTCAGCAAAGTCGGCCGCGTCAATGTAAAGCATTTTACTGAACGGCACTTTACGCTGACCTGCGTCTTCATTTTTCGGGTGATTGTTCACCGTGAAGATTTCTTCTTTGTCTTCTGGGTAATTAGTCAGCGTTACTTTAATCGGGTTTAGCACCGCCATAGCACGACCTGCATTCGCATCTAAGTCTTCGCGAATTGCGTGCTCTAGCATGCCCATATCGACAATACCGTCAGATCGAGTCACACCAATGCGCTCACAGAAATTACGGATCGACAAGGCGGTATAACCACGACGACGCAAGCCGGAAATCGTTGGCATACGCGGATCATCCCAACCATGTACATGTTTTTCGTCAACAAGTTGTTTCAATTTACGCTTACTGGTCACCGTGTAGTTAAGGTTCAAGCGTGCAAATTCAATTTGCTGTGGGTGTGCCGTACCTAACGTATCCAGTACCCAATCGTACAATGGACGATGATCTTGGAACTCTAGCGTACAAATAGAGTGCGTGATGTTTTCTAATGCATCAGACAAACAGTGAGTGAAGTCGTACATTGGGTAAACACACCACTGATCACCCGTTTGGTGGTGATGCACGTGACGCACTCGATAAATAATAGGGTCACGTAGATTCATGTTCGGGCTCGCCATATCAATTTTAGCGCGCAGAACCACTTCACCATCTTTGTACTTGCCATCTTTCATGTCTGCAAACAAGGCAAGGTTTTCTTCAACAGAACGATCTCGATAAGGGCTGTTTTTACCTGGCTCTTTCAATGTGCCACGGTATTCGCGCATTTGCTCGCCATTTAGCTCACACACATACGCCTTGCCCATTCCAATCAGCTGAACCGCAAAATCATAAAGCGCCTGAAAATAATCAGAAGCAAATTTCGGCTCATCTTTCCATTCAAACCCTAGCCATTCGACGTCACGTTTAATGGATTCAATGTACTCAACACTTTCCTTTTCAGGATTGGTGTCGTCAAAACGAAGATTACACTGACCATTGTAACGCTGAGCTATACCGAAATTTAGGCAAATAGATTTTGCATGACCGATGTGTAGGTAGCCATTCGGTTCAGGTGGGAAGCGCGTCATAACAACGCCATTGTGTTTACCTGATTCGTTATCTTTATCAATGATTTGGGTAATGAAATTACCTGGTTTCGACGTTTCTGACATGGTTGATGTAAGTCCCGATAAAATTTCTTATAACAGTATTGTTACTTTGATAAACAAGTATATCCGATTTCGCTTTCATAGTGATATTAGAGAGCGCAAAAATCCTTTACGAAAAAACATATTTCGCCACAAAAAACACCACAACACCGACCACAATCGTGAGCAATTGCTGTTGCTTCCATAAACCGACTAAAAATGCGGCCAAGGCACCCAGTAACCATGGATTGTTAAATGAGGTATTTAGCTGATGATTAGAAACAAAAATCATAGGCGCAATAATCGATGTCAGCACCGCCACTGGCACGAATTTTAATGCACGATCTAAAAACGCTGGCATAACAACTTTATGCGCTCGAGCAAACAACACAAAACGCACACCGAAAGTAACGATGAACATACCAGCAATTACCAACACCGACTCCATCACTGTCATGACTCACCTCCTACTGATGATTCCGCCATGGGAGGCTTGTTTTTATTGAGCGCTGCATCGCTGAAATAACCGACAGACACTGCAATCACGGCCGACACTAACAAGCCGAGATTATTAGGCAAATCCACTAAAACAACAGACGCCACACCCGCGCTTATCATAGCAAACCAAAATGGCATCGTTTTTAAATACGGCGTAATGATACTGATAAACGTCGCGACCATGGCAAATTCAAGCCCCCACTCACTCATCCCAGGAATCAACTCACCTGAAACCACACCTAGCACAGTGGTGACATTCCACATCACATAAAAAGCCAAAAACGACCCTAAATATGCCTTATGCCCTGTTTTCTCATCAACAATACCCATGCCGTAAAGCGGACGAATGGCTGCGTAGGTCTCATCTACTAAACCAAACCCCATAATAATGCGTAACTTCATTGGCAAGTGTTTGACGTATTTCACCATATCTGCGGCATAGAGCAGGTGTCTTAAATTAACAATAAAGGTAGTCGACACTATGACCCACAAAGGGGCATGAATAGAAATCAGCCCGATTGCCACAAACTGCGCCGACCCAGCAAACACGATAGAAGACATAGCAATGGCAAACCAAGGGCTCAAGCCATAACTTGAAGCTAACGAACCAAACAATATACCAAACGGAATACCGCCTATTATCATCGGGACAGATACAACAGCACCGCGTCGCATTTCCTTTAACGTATTCATGAATTTCCCTTTTTATCTTTATTATCCATCTCACCAGCTAACACAGCTGAATTTGAGCATCGCTCACCATCAGTACAGCCAATCAACACAACAGGACTAACCTTTTATTAGGCGCTCAAACTATCGACTTTTATCCTCAAAATCAATCTCTATCATCCTAGTTAAGTTTCTTTCGCATCTGCTATAATCCGCCGCTTTATTCTGCTCACGCGCTATCTTGAGGAAACCAATATGTCAGAAAAAGCCGTTGTGGTGTATTCAGGGGGAATGGATTCATTCACCGTACTGAACACCGCCATTCAACAAGGACTAGACGTGTACGCACTGTCTTTTAATTATGGGCAGAAACACAGCAAAGAGCTCCTTGTTGCCGCAGAAGTCTGCAACAACTTGAACATTCCACATAAAGTTGTCGATATTACCGCGATAAACAGCCTAATGGCAGGCTCGTCACTTACCAGTGATATCGATATACCAGAAGGCCATTACGAAAATGAGAGTATGAAATCCACCGTGGTACCCAATCGCAACATGGTACTGCTTTCCATGGCGATTGCTTACGCAGTGTCTTTAGAGTCAGGCAAGGTATATTACGGTGCACATTCTGGCGACCACCATATTTATCCAGATTGCCGCCCTGAATTTGTCGAAGCGATGAACGCCGTCGCTAAAATTGCCAATTATCAATCAGTCGAGATAGTCACACCTTTCTTACACGCGTCTAAAGGTGAAATATTACAAGCTGGCTTAGCCATGAATTTGGATTACGCCAATACCTGGACTTGCTACAACGGTCGCGAAAAATCATGCGGAAAATGCGGCGCTTGTAACGAAAGACTAGAAGCCTTTGCTGAGCAAGGAAAAATCGATCCATTGTCATACGAAGCATAGACATGTACAGCATAGACATACCCAAGATAAGCACTCATTCAATTTAGTCTTGATTGGCTTCTGTTCCACAGATTCCCAATGAACAACTAAAGCGACCACCTTACCTCGAACTGTTTTTCGAGATGTAAAAGGCACAACACATGTATTCAATCAAAGAAGCTTTCTACTCTTTACAAGGAGAAGGCGCTCACGCTGGCCGCCCTGCATTATTCTGCCGCTTTACTGGCTGTAATTTATGGTCGGGCCAAGAAGAAACCCGTGCAAAATCCGATTGCCAATTTTGTGACACGGACTTTATAGGCACAGATGGACAACATGGCGGTAAATTCAAGACAGCACAGACGTTAAGAGGTCATATCGATGCGCTCTGGCCTGCGGGACACGGACACAAATATGTGGTTTTCACTGGCGGCGAACCCGCTCTACAACTCGATGATGAATTAATAGCAGAAATGAAATCTCATGGTTACACCATCGCCATAGAAACCAATGGAACCTTAGCTTTGCCCCACGGTATCGATTGGATTTGCGTCAGTCCAAAAACAACCAAACCACTCACAGTCACTCAAGGTAACGAATTGAAATTGGTTTTCCCACAAGACCACCTTCCACCTGAATTATTTGAAACATTAAATTTTGATCATTTTTACTTACAACCTATGGATCAAAGCTATCTATCTTCAGGGCAAATACCCCTTATTAATACTCAAGAAGCCACTCTAAATTTTTGTTTATCACATCCACAGTGGCGTCTTAGCTTACAAACACATAAAATGCTCAACATTGACTAGGCGCCATAACGCCATTTTTTGATATTACTAACATTAAGGGTATATAAAATGATCATTTTACACACAAACCACGGCGACATTCACGTTGAACTTGACTACGAAAAAGCCCCTAAAACAGCAAAAAACTTTGAAGACTATGTCACTTCTGGTTTTTATGATGGCGTTATCTTTCACCGCGTCATTAACGGTTTCATGGTACAAGGCGGCGGTTTTGAGCCTGGTATGACCCAAAAAGAAACACGCGCGCAAATCGAAAACGAAGCAGACAACGGCCTGAAAAACGAAATCGGCACATTGGCGATGGCTCGTACTATGGACCCTCACTCTGCCTCCGCACAGTTCTTTATCAACATTGCAGACAACGCTTTCCTAAACCATCGCAGCAAAACGTCTGATGGCTGGGGCTACGCGGTATTCGGTAAAGTAACAGCCGGTATGGACATTGTTAACAAAATCAAAGAAGTGAAAACAACAACAAAAGCAGGTCATCAAGACGTTCCTGCTGACGATGTTATTATTGAAAGCGCTGAATTAGTTAAAAACGAAGACTAATGATTCGTTATTTAATCTCAGACTTGCATCTTAGTGACAAACGCCCGGACTTGATCCGGGCGTTTGTTCAAATGATGGGCGAACTTAGCGAAAAACACCCTACTGGCGATGCTAAGCTTTATATCATTGGCGATTTCTATGAAGCCTGGATTGGTGACGACTATCAACCGGAATGGAACATTCAAATCGAAGCAAGCCTTCGACACTTGTCTGATTCTGGTATTGGTTTATTTTTCATTCACGGCAATCGAGACTTTTTAATAGGTGATACTTGGTGCGCTCGAGTTGGGGCAACGCTTCTGCAAGAGCAAACTCTTATAAACACCAAAACACACCCAATTTTACTCACTCATGGCGACGAATATTGTCAGGAAGATCTTGAGTATCAAAAGTTTCGTACCATGGTTAGAACACCAGAATGGCAACAGCAAATATTATCAATGCCGCTTGAAAAAAGAATGGCCTTGGCAGCGCAACTGCGTAACGACAGCAAAAGCATGTCAGCGGAAAAGTCTGAAGAAATAATGGATGTTACGGAAAGTAGCGTCCAAAACTCTCTGGAACACAACCATGCTGATGTCGTCATTCATGGTCACACACACAGACCGGCATTTCATTTCAATGAGAATTACACGCGCTGCGTGCTGGGCGATTGGGATAAATACATTTGGTTAGCGACCTTAGATGATAAACGACTTTACCAAGCAAAAAGCGAAGTCTCTCGTTTTATTGAAAAAGGCCTCAATGGACTAAAAGAAGTCCACACACTAGCACTCGACTAAGCACCCATTGTTCGCAAAAAAAAGCCATTACGACGAATCTGCGTAACGGCTTTTTAAACTCTGTTTCCTGATACAAACATTAAAGATGCAATAATTCTTTTACCCACTCTGTTGCAGCACCTTTTCGAGTCCGATCAAATTCTATATTGCGATCATGCAGAATGGCAATCGCACGAAAAAATGCATTATTTACCGTTACAAGACTCAACTCAATATTGTAATTTTTCCACCAATACAGTGTCGCCTTACTGGTTAATATTTGGTAGAGCACATCCAATTCAGTCGATCCTTTATAAGCACTATTAAGATCGATGACCTGTTCGTTATTGGCAAGCTGTAACACTAGCCAATAAGTAACATCTGGTAACTGATCACTTGTTTTCGTACCCATTATGACCCCCTCCATTATTGAGTTGATAATAATCATACTAGCAGCTAATAAGAAAGTTACCTCATTGGAATACAAGGTATTTACATTATTTCATGCAAAAAAACTTAAATAGACAAAGATGGCGGTCCACTGTGCATACGAAGCTCTTTATCAGGCTCAGTAATCAGTTTATGCTCATGCTCTCTAAAAAACTCGATACGCTCATCAATCGGCTCGCCGGCGTATTCTTCAGCCAGCGCTAAATAATCTTCAAAATGACGCGCTTCAGATTTTAATAGAGAAATATAAAACTTAGACAACTCCTCATCCAAATGCGGAGCAAGAGCAGCAAAACGCTCACAAGAACGCGCTTCAACAAAAGCACCCACAATCATGGTGTCGACAAGGCGAGCAGGCTCATGAGTACGAATGTATTTACGCAAGCCATCGGCATAACGAGACGCTGATAAATGATCATACTCGATGCCACGCTTGCGCATAATTTTATGAACTTGCTCAAAGTGAAGCAGCTCTTCACGCGCCAAACGAGACATTTTATGAAGCAAATTATCACGATCCACATAACGATACATCAAACTCATCGCTGTTGATGCCGCTTTTTTCTCGCAATGAGCATGGTCATTTAAAAGCAAGGTTTGGTTCTCAATCGCCCAATTCACCCATGCTTCAGGGGAGCGACAGGGAAGAAAATCAACAAGCTCTGGATACGCTGATAACATTACTCTACCTTTTCATCTAAAAAAACGTGATTATACTCTCTATTAGTCACTTAGGCAGCAACGTCTTGATTTGGATATCAAATTCGTAATGAATGAATTCTACGACATAAATAAATTGAAAATTGGCCAACATGTTGGCGTCGAGCTAGACCCTTATATACTAAATTACCGAGCCAGTATGAATAACACGGCTTGGGTGGCAGATCATGGAGGAAGATCTTTTGTTATCCGCTTTTACGAGCCAAGCAAAGGAAAGGTAGAAGACTTTTTACAAAACTCACGAAAATACGTCGGCATTAAACACCAAGCGATCACCCCCAATTACCCACCTTTTTATTCTAAATTATGGGTATTTTCATGCTCTGCTGTGTGCGGAGGAGAAAACCTTTATAGCTTCTTAGGTAAATATCCAGACGGCGCCCCACTTAATGTCGTCATTGGCTTATTAGATACGATCGCTAAAGCTTTAGATCAAATACACGCAAAAGAACTTTTTCACGGCCATCTAGATCTTAATGCCATCCAGGTGGTAAATGGGATTGGTGTCATGACAGGCTTAGGCGCCCATCACTGGATGCAAAGAATCACCGAGCAAGAATTAGACCCCCGTCTTTTTCCACCAGAATACCAACGTAGAGTTCAAAAGCGCACACCGGCTTCGGATCGTTTCGCTTTTATGCGTATTTTAATGGCCGCCTTACTTGGCGAATCCATTCTCGATAAAGACATGAAAAGTGGATTGCCTAGCTCTCACCCCTATCTGAGCAACAGTACTTGGAAGAAATTAAAAAAATGGAGTAGAAGCCAAGAGCGCCATAGACCAAAATCGTTAGTTGAGGTTATAAGAGCACTGCGTGCCAACCTCTATAGGCCAGAACAGCTGGAAACAAAGAAAACCAAAGGATTATTGGACTTTCGTTCTCACCGCAAGCTATATGCTGGATTAAGTATTTTAATTGCCGGCATCACTTTAGCCGCCATTTCACTCTGGCCAGAAGACACCCCACCGCCACAACAACTGACACAGATTCCAACTCAAGAGCAGCAAAAACAAATCGAGAAGAAAATCTTTGAAGCTCTTCCACAAGTTCTTGAAGAACCTCTAAAGTCAGGCGGTAAGGCACCTAAAATAGAAAAAATTGCACCTTCTAAATTTAAAATGGGCGATCAGCATCATTTGGGCGACGACAATGAAATACCTGTTCATGAAGTCGATATTCCTCATGGTTTTTACATAAGCAAGTACGAGGTCACCTTCGACCAATATGATCGATTTGCCAAGGCAACTGGACGCAAAATTCCAGCAGATAATGGCTGGGGACGAGGCAACAGACCGGTAATAAACGTTAGTTGGTATGACGCCAAAGCCTATACCTCTTGGCTATCTGACCAAACCAATCAAGTATATCGGTTGCCGACAGAAATTGAGTGGGAATATTCGGCACGCGCCAACTCAAATACAGCATTTTGGTATGGGAACTCTGTAAAACCAGGGTACAGCGTATGCGATAGCTGCGGCAGCCAATGGGATGGCGTGTCGACGGCCCCTGTTGGCAGCCAAGCAAGTAACCCACTAGGCTTATACGATATGCATGGCAATGTCGCTGAATGGGTGGAAGATTGTTATCATGATTCATACAAAGGCGCCCCAACAAAAAACCAAATATGGCTTTCTGATCAGTGCAAAAGCCGAGTTATTCGAGGCGGATCATGGTTTGACATTCCTAGAGTTGGCCGAAGTTCTACACGCTACCGTGCAGAGCCCAATCTAAAAGCCAGTAACTGGGGGTTTCGAGTTGTTCGAATAATTCCTTCCAATACAAGCCATTAGAAATCTTCTCTTGGGGGGACTAAACCTCCCCCCTTTCTTCGCATAAATATTGGATTTGAGCGTTGAATTCGCACAATACTAGATAACCAACAAAAAGGCAGATTACATAAATCGCCTCACTTTTGCTCAAATCAGAATAATTCCGCTAAATGGCACCTATTCAAAATTGTTATGGCGCATAACAACCCTTAGTTCTGTTTTTCCTATATTATGGCCGCATCAAACATGTATGTTTTTTTTATGAAATTAGATCTATAACAGCTCTAATTTTTAGCACATCACATTATTTTGTGACTTAATGTTCAGAGGTATTAAATGAGCCTGTATTTAGATTACTTACAAGAAATTGAAGATCGAAAAGGTCAAGACTTACACCCAAAGCCAATTGATGGCGGTGAATTATTGGCAGAGATAATTGCTCAAATTAAAGACGCTGATCACGAACACCGCAAAGACTCTCTTAATTTCTTTATTTATAACACGCTACCTGGCACAACAAGCGCAGCGGTTGTAAAAGCTAAATTTCTAAAAGAAATTATTCTAGGCGAATCTGTTGTTGCTGAAATTACGCCAACATTTGCTTTTGAGCTTTTGTCTCACATGAAAGGCGGTCCTTCTGTTGAAGTACTGTTAGACATCGCTTTATCTGATGATCTATCCATTGCTGAACAAGCCGCAGCCGTCCTAAAAACGCAAGTATTCTTATACGAAGCGGATATGGAACGTCTTAAAACTGCTTATGAAGCGGGTAATAAGATCTCCAAAGAAATACTAGAGAGCTACTCACAAGCTGAGTTTTTCACTAAGCTTCCTGATATTGACGAAAAAATTGACGTTGTCACTTACATTGCAGGCGAAGGCGACATCTCTACTGACCTTCTTTCTCCTGGCAACCAAGCACACTCTCGTGCTGACCGCGAACTTCATGGCAAATGTATGATCAGCCCTGAAGCGCAAAAAGAAATTCAAGCCCTACAAAAACAGCACCCTGGCAAAAAAGTTATGCTGATTGCTGAAAAAGGCACTATGGGTGTTGGTTCATCACGTATGTCTGGGGTTAACAACGTTGCTCTTTGGGCCGGCCAACAAGCTAGCCCTTATGTACCCTTTGTAAACTTTGCCCCTGTTGTTGCTGGAACAAATGGCATCTCGCCTATCTTCCTAACAACCGTTGGTGTTACTGGCGGTATCGGTCTTGACCTTAAAAACTGGGTTAAGAAAATCGATGCTAATGGAAAACCTGTTAAAGATGAAAACGGCGACTTCGTATTAGAGCAAGCCTACTCAGTGAAAACAGGTACGATCTTAACGATCAATACCAAAGAGAAAAAACTGTACAACGGCGACAAAGAGCTAGTTGATGTTTCTGATGCATTTAACGCTCAGAAAGTTGAGTTCATGAAAGCCGGTAGTTCTTATGCCATCGTATTTGGTAAAAAACTACAAAACTTTGCCGCTGAAACACTCGGCGTTGAACCAAAAGCTGTTTACGCATTGTCTAAAGAAATTTCGCATGAGGGCCAAGGCCTGACTGCCGTAGAAAAAATCTTTAACAAAAACGCAGTTGGCGTTAAATCTAAAGCAGCATTGCATGCCGGTTCTGACGTTCGCGTACAAGTTAACATCGTAGGTTCTCAAGATACGACTGGCTTGATGACATCTCAAGAACTTGAATCTATGGCGGCAACGGTTATCTCTCCTATCGTTGATGGCGCATACCAATCAGGCTGTCACACAGCGTCTGTTTGGGATTCTAAAGCACAAGCTAACATCCCTAAACTTATGCAGTTTATGAATAACTTTGGCTTGATCACCGCTCGTGACCCTAAAGGTGTTTACCCACCAATGACAGACGTTATTCATAAAGTATTGAATGACATCACTGTTTCTGACTGGGCCATCATTATCGGTGGTGACTCACACACTCGTATGTCTAAAGGTGTTGCCTTCGGCGCTGACTCTGGAACAGTAGGTCTTGCACTTGCGACAGGCGAAGCAACAATGCCTATCCCTGAGTCTGTTAAAGTAACCTTTAAAGGCACACTTAAGCACCACATGGACTTCCGTGATGTTGTTCACTCTACACAAGCACAAATGCTTAAACAGTTTGGCGACAACGTATTCCAAGGCCGCGTAATCGAAGTACACATAGGTACTTTGCTAGCTGACCAAGCGTTCACGTTCACAGACTGGACAGCCGAAATGAAGGCCAAAGCGTCTATTTGTATTTCTCAAGATGAAACTCTGATTGAGTCTTTAGAAATTGCTAAGAGCCGCATCCAAATCATGATCGATAAAGGCATGGAAAACCATGTTCAAACACTTCATGGTTTAATTAAATTGGCTGACAAACGCATTGCAGAAATAAAATCCGGTGAAATTCCTGCTCTAGCACCAGACAGCAATGCCAAATACTTCGCTGAAGTGGTTGTCGATCTAGACCAACTTGACGAACCAATGATTGCCGATCCAGATGTTAATAACGATGATGTCTCTAAACGTTATACTCATGATGTGATCCGCCCTGTTTCTTTCTACAAATCTAAACCAGTTGATTTAGGCTTTGTTGGCTCTTGTATGGTACATAAAGGCGACATGCAAATTATCGCTCAAATGTTACGTAACCTAGAAAAACAAGGTAAAAATATCGAGTTTAAAGCGCCATTAGTTGTTGCGCCACCAACATACAATATTGTAGATGAGCTTAAAGCTGAAGGTGATTGGGATATCCTACAAAAATATTCCGGTTTTGAATTTGACGATACAAAACCTAAACAATCAGCACGCACCAAATACGAAAACATCATGTACTTGGAACGCCCTGGCTGTAACTTATGTATGGGTAACCAAGAAAAAGCAGAACCTGGTGACACGGTTATCGCAACATCTACACGCTTGTTCCAAGGTCGTGTGGTAGCGGATACGGCAGAGAAGAAAGGTGAATCACTACTAGGCTCAACACCAGTCGTTGTTCTTTCTACTATGCTAGGTCGCTTCCCTACTATCGAAGAGTACAAAGAAGCAGTCGATGGCATCAAGCTGACAGACTTCGCGCCACCACTTGATCCGATGACAACAGCACCGGTTGAATTTATACCAGTGAGCAACGTCTAGCACTCAGCATCAAACAGCGAGACTTTTAGTGTTGTTTGATGCCTGACGCCAGTCAAGCTATAAAACAGCCTTAAGGCTGCTATAAAAGCTTACAAATTATATTATTTGTAAGCTTTTTTATTGCCTTACCTTTCCCGCATCCCATAACTTCTTAGTCAATAAAATACAGACATAAAAAAGCCCCGCGACTGCGAGGCTACTCTCTTTAACTCTTTTCCTTGCCCAAGTAATTAGATAACTTCACGCTCTACAAGCTCGTCAAATTCTGCTTGTTCTTCTCGCTCTACATGACTCTCTACGTCTTTAGCATTTATTTTTTGCTGACGACCTTCGTGTTTCGCTTTATATTTAACAAGCTGTTTCTCTAATTTAGCCACCAGTAAGTCTACTGCTGGTTTTAATTGTTTGTCCGTTTTAACGGTAGCAAATAGGTCATGACCAGGAATATGAACACTGGCTTCTACTATTAATTCATGAATCCCATGTTTCTCTGTATTTAAAATCACCTTTATACTGGTAATTTGATCATTAACCCTCGCTAAATGATCCATTCTTTCTTTCACTAGCTCTTGTACTTCTTCACCAGATTGAACGTGATGACCGCTAATATTCAATGTATACATAGAGAATTTCCTTTCGTTTTTTGAAAATTATTTTATGAACTTATTTTCTACCCTCTCCTGTTTTGTACATACTAATAACCTATGGACTAATGAACCTAATTTCAATCCTAAAATTGTAAATACTTTAATAAGTTTGATTAAAAACGTGTAAAACTTAAAAAAACACGCTTTTTAGCTTAAAAAACAAACAATTAAATGGACACAAAAAAACTTTTATCACTTTTTTAGCAACCACTTACGACTCAATCGCCGTTTAAAGCATTCTTATAGTGTAGCTAAAAAGTAAAAAAAAACGCCACCTTTCAGCAGCGTTTTCTAACAATTTTCTATTTAGAGCCTATTAAGCATCTAGAAGAATGCGCAACATGCGGCGTAGCGGCTCAGCGGCACCCCACAAAAGCTGATCACCAACAGAGAAGGCACTGATGTACTCAGGCCCCATATTGAGCTTACGAATGCGTCCTACAGGAATATTCAGAGTACCAGTAGCGGCAGTTGGTGTTAAACGCTCAACCGTCGCTTGCTTATCATTCGGCACCACACTCACCCAATCATTGTGCTGAGCAAGCATGCCTTCGATATCCGCTACTGGGATATCCTGATTCAACTTAATCGTAAACGCTTGGCTATGACAACGCATAGAGCCGATACGGACACACAAACCATCCACTGGAATAATAGAACCTTTATTGCCAAGGATCTTGTTTGTTTCAGCTTGCGCTTTCCACTCTTCACGGCTTTGACCGTTATCAAGTTGCGAATCAATGTATGGAATCAAAGAACCCGCTAGAGGCACACCAAACTGATCCACCGGCATGGTATTAGAGCGCATTTGCTCTGCCACTTTGCGGTCGATCTCCAAAATAGCACTCGCTGGATCAGCAAGCTCTGTCGCAACAGAGCTGTGCAACATACCCATTTGATTGATCAATTCACGCATATGACGTGCACCGCCGCCAGAAGCCGCTTGGTAAGTCATTGACGTCATCCACTCAATGTGGCCTTTTTCGAACAACCCACCCAATGCCAACAGCATCAAACTAACCGTACAGTTACCGCCCACAAAAGTTTTTACGCCATCTTTTAAGCCTTGCTTGATGACGTTTTGGTTGACTGGATCCAAGACAATGATTGCGTCTTTGTCCATGCGCAGCGAAGACGCCGCATCGATCCAGTAACCCTTCCAACCTGCATTACGCAACTGAGGGTAAATAGCCTTGGTATAATCCCCGCCTTGGCAGGTAATAATAATGTCCATTTTCTTCAATGCTTCAATATCATTCGCATCTTGAAGTAATGGACTATCTTTACCAATTTCTGGCCCTTTTTGCCCCGTTTGAGAGGTGGTGAAAAAAATTGGATCAATGTGATCAAAATCTTTTTCTTCTCGCATACGTTGCATCAACACGGAACCAACCATTCCGCGCCAGCCGACTAAACCTACAGTGTGTTTTGACATGGTTATCTCTACCTTTTTTTGTGGGGTCACTCATACCAAGAGCAATATCCCGAGTTAACACCTAGTCATTATGACTAGGCTTTAAGTACTGCTTCTAATGCAGCCAATACCGCGTCACCCATGGCTTGCGTAGTGACTGTTTGTGAATCTTGAGAAGCGATATCAGCGGTTCTTAATCCTTGATCAAGAACTCGACTAACCGCGGCTTCAATCGCATTAGCGGCTTCTTTAGCGTCTAAAGAATAACGTAACATCATGGCAACAGATAAAATCGTTGCTAGAGGGTTAGCAATGCCTTGGCCTGCGATATCTGGTGCAGAACCATGACAAGGCTCATACATACCACGACCTTCTGCATTCAAAGAGGCAGAAGGTAGCATGCCAATAGAGCCCGTTAGCATTGCCGCTGCGTCAGATAGAATATCACCAAACATGTTGCCAGTAACCATTACATCAAACTGTTTTGGGGCACGAACAAGCTGCATCGCAGCATTATCTACTAGCATGTGAGTCAATTCGACATCAGGATACTCTTTGGCCACTTCTTCCATGACTTCTTTCCAAAGAACCGTTACTTCAAGCACATTGGATTTATCAATAGAACAAACGCGCTTGCCACGCTGACGAGCGGCTTCAAAAGCAGAACGACCAATACGACGAATCTCGGATTCACTGTAAACGTAAGTATTAAAACCTTGGCGCTCACCATTTTCTAAGGTACGAATGCCTCGTGGCTGACCGAAATAAATACCGCCAGTTAATTCACGAACAATTAAGATATCCAAGCCCGCGACAATTTCAGGTTTCAAGCTGGAAGCGTCTGCTAACTGAGGGTAAAGAATCGCAGGACGAAGGTTAGAGAAAAGTTCCAAGTTAGAACGCAAACCCAACAGGCCTTTTTCTGGACGAACCGCCATATCTAGGCCATCCCATTTTGGACCACCGACTGCGCCAAGCAGAATAGCGTCTGCTGCTTTCGCTTTCGTCAGCGTGGCTTCAGGCAATGGCGAGCCAGTCTCATCGTATGCAGAGCCACCCACTAAAGCACTCTCGTGGGTAATTCCCAAGTTAAACTGGGTATTGACCAAATCAAGAACACGAACCGCTTGAGCGACAATTTCAGGACCAATGCCGTCACCCGGCAATACCAACACTTTTTTAGACATGACTTAATCCTATATACTTTTATTTGTAACACTAATGATTTGGCTATATTACCAAACCACTAGCATAAATAAGTGATCATTAACGTTTTACAGTCAGCAATGGCGCTTAAACTTATTGCCCGCAAGATCTATTAACCGCGAAATCTATTGCCCGCGAGATAAGAACAACCAAGGTGCTGCCGCCATGCGCTTTTCTTCAAAACGATGAATACTGTCTTCTTGTTGTAGCGTTAAGCCAATGTCGTCCAAACCGTTCAACAAACAATGTTTGCGGAAAGTATCAACAAGAAACTCAAACACCTCGCCAGATGGCGATGTCACCGTTTGGGCATTAAGGTCAACAATGACCTCAGCGCCTTCTTTAGCCGTTACTTCTGCAAACAACTGGTCAATTTCTTCTGGTGCTAAAACAATCGGTAACAAGCCATTTTTAAAACAGTTGTTATAAAAAATATCCGCAAAACTTGGTGCAATGACAGAGCGAAATCCATAATCATCCAACGCCCAAGGCGCGTGCTCACGGCTCGAACCACAGCCAAAGTTCTGGCGTGCTAGCAGCACACTCGCCCCTTGGTAACGAGCTTGGTTTAACACAAAGTCTTCACGAATAGGACGACCAGTACATTCTTGGTCAGGCTGACCTTCGTCTTCATAGCGAAGTTCATCAAATAAATTTTTACCAAAGCCAGTACGCTTGATGGATTTCAAGAACTGCTTTGGAATGATCATGTCAGTATCAACGTTAGCCAAATCCAACGGCGCGGCTAACCCTGTGTGTTTCGTAAAAGGACGCATATATATTCTCCTTCTCTTCTAGAGAGAACTCCTAGTGTTTGACAAACTCGTTTACATCAACAAAGTGACCGGCAATCGCGGCGGCCGCAGCCATCGCAGGGCTCACTAAGTGTGTACGTCCGCCAAAACCTTGGCGCCCTTCGAAGTTACGGTTAGAAGTAGACGCGCAATGCTCGCCGGCGCCCAATTTATCCGCGTTCATTGCCAAACACATAGAACAACCTGGCTCACGCCATTCTAAGCCTGCGGCTTCAAAAATAGTGTGCAGCCCTTCTTTTTCTGCTTGCGCTTTTACCAAACCAGAACCAGGAACAACGATCGCCTGCTTCAAGCTAGAAGCGACTTTACGACCCTTCACGACGTCGGCAGCGATACGTAAATCTTCAATTCGCGAGTTAGTACAAGAACCAATAAAGACACGATCAAGCGTCACTTCTGCTAACGTCGTTTTACCTTCAAGCCCCATGTATTTCCAAGCTCGAGCGTAACCTTCTTTTTTTACTGGATCGGTTTGATCTTCAGCGCGTGGAATCGGCTCATCAATGGCAATAACCATCTCAGGCGAGGTTCCCCAAGTGACTTGTGGCTTGATGTCTTCCGATTTTAATACAACGACTTCATCAAACTGAGCGTCTTTATCCGACACCAAGTCACTCCACGCTTTCACTGCCATGTCCCAATGCTCACCTTTTGGCGCATAAGGGCGACCTTTAACGTAGTCAATCGTGGTGTCATCTACGGCAATCAAACCGACACGTGCACCCGCTTCAATAGCCATGTTACAGACAGTCATGCGACCTTCCATAGACAAAGACTGAATACCCGTGCCGCCAAATTCAATCGCGTAACCCGTACCACCAGCGGTACCAATCGCGCCGATAATCGCCAATACAACGTCTTTGGCAGAAACCCATGGTGACAACTCACCATCGACGCGCACCAACATATTGCGGCTTTTCTTTTGCACCAAACACTGAGTGGCTAATACATGTTCTACTTCAGAGGTGCCAATACCATGCGCCAATGCACCAAAAGCACCGTGTGTTGAGGTATGGGAATCCCCACAAACAACCGTCATCCCAGGAAGCGTTGCACCTTGTTCTGGCCCAACAACGTGCACGATTCCTTGGCGAATGTCTTTCATGTTGAATTCGGTAATGCCGAACTCATTACAGTTATCGTCCAAGGTGGTTACTTGGATTTTTGATACTGGGTCTTCAATACCATCCACGCCATCAATACGTTCTTTTCGCGTAGTGGGTACATTATGGTCTGGCGTCGCTAGACTTGACGACACTCGCCAAGGCTTACGCCCTGCTAGCCTTAAGCCTTCAAATGCTTGTGGAGACGTCACTTCATGGAGTAATTGCAGATCGATATAAATCAATGCACTACCATCATCGCGTTGCTGAACAAGGTGGCTGTTCCACAACTTGTCGTAAAGGGTTTTACCTGACATAGCTTCTCTCCTAAATAACCTATTGCGCTATCCTAAAACTTTGGCTTAAATAACTCAAATTCATATTTTTCATATTTTGGATAATTTTTTGGAATGATGGACATAGCAGAACTACTCACCTTTATAAAAGTCGCTGAAACCAACTCTTTTTCAGAAGCCGCTCTGCGTCTATTTGTTACTCAACCCGCGATCAGCAAGCGTATCGCCGCGTTGGAAAGCTCACTCGGTGTGCGTCTATTCGACCGAATTGGCCGTCAAATTATTTTAACTGAGGCTGGAATCCGCCTATTACCGAAAGCAAAGCAAATAGCCAATGATATAAAAGACATCCAACACAGCATGACATTGCAAACAGAAGGGATAAGCGGTGAACTAGGCATCGCCACCAGCCACCATATTGGACTGAGACGTTTACCTAATATATTAAAAAAGTTCCAAATTAATTATCCACTAGCACAGCTGGATATTGACTTCACTCAATCAGAAGATGCTTACCAGCAAGTACTAAAAGGCGATGTAGAAATCGGCATCATCACTCTGTCTAACCAAGATGACCATCTAATAGAATCTATCCCTATTTGGTCAGATCCACTAACTTGTGTCGTGAGTCGGGATCACCCATTAGCCAAAGTCAGCAATCTAGACCTTGTTGAACTCGCAAAACACCCTTGCGTATTGCCGAATGAAAACACCTTTACACGACAAATAGCCGAGCAAGTCTTTGGCAAGCAAGGCTTAAAACCGCTCGTTAGAATGAATACGAATAATCTAGAAACATTAGCCATGCTGGTTAGCATAGGCTGGGGCTGGTCATTACTGCCATCAACGCTTGTTGACGACAAGCTCGTTGTACTTAATCACCCTGACCTAAACGTCGAAAGACGCTTAGGGGTTATTCATCACAAACAAAGAACGTTAAGCCGAGCGGCGCTTGTTTTCATTGAATTGCTGAAACAAGAAAGCTTCAACGGCGATACTGACTCACCCACAAAATAAGCAAGGCCAAAAGACTAATACAAGATGCGATGGTAAAAACCCACGCATCACCAAGCCATTCCCATAAATAGCCAGAGCCAACCATCCCAAGCCCACCGCCTAAACCGATGGCAAACGCACTGTACATTGCTTGGCCTTGGCTTGCATATCGCTCAGGAAACAACCCACGAACCCATTCAATTGAGACCATATGAAACAACGCGAAAGTGACGCAGTGAAACAGTTGAGTCAGTACTAATACCCAAAGAATACTGGCAAACCACCCTACTAAGAACCAACGAATAGCCCCGCAAACAAAACACAAGATCATAATATGAAGTAGATGGAACTTTTTAACTAAGTTACCGCAAAATAGAAATAAAATAATTTCCATAATAACGCCAAACGCAATTAATAAACCAATCTGCTGACCACTGTATCCGGCATTTTCAAGATGAACGGCAAAGAAAACATTAAAAGGCGCGTGGGACATATAAGACAAGAAGGCCAGCGTAAAAAACAGCATGGATTCTTTTGTGCGCAACAAAGAAATAAATGAAGTACTTTCTTTCGCCTGACTAACAACATAAATCTGTTCTTTAATAAAAAACGTTGTTATCAGTGCTAATAACAAATAACTACACATAACCGGGATAACGACACTGGGACCAAAGTGCCCAATCAAAAAGCCGGTACTCGCAACCGCGACTACGTAACCGATTGAGCCGCCAACTCGAAGTCGCGTATAAGGCACATTTAAGTTACGAATACTACGAACCGCTAACGCATCTGTCATCGGAATCAATGCCGAATAAAAAAGTGCCATAGTACAAGTTATTAACCACAGCGATTCAAACTGATCACTCCAGTTAAACGGAATGACACTAATAAAACAGCCTAGTACAGCGAGCTGCAATACTTTTTTAGGCAAACCTACTTTTGCTGTTAACCAACCCCAAAAGTGTGGCACTAATATGCCAGACAGAGTGAAGGTAGACATTAGACGGCCTATTTCTG
Organism: Marinomonas sp. TI.3.20; assembly: GCF_038155025.1. NCBI lineage: Bacteria > Pseudomonadati > Pseudomonadota > Gammaproteobacteria > Oceanospirillales > Oceanospirillaceae > Marinomonas > Marinomonas sp. TI.3.20. The sequence continues at coordinate 45,431 of NZ_JBAKAS010000020.1, forward strand.
ACGCGCTCAATCCAATCGACTTATAGTAGATTGAAATATAGGGCATCATGACGCCAACTAGGCAGCAAAAAAAGAAGTAAAAACTAAACAAAGGCCATGCAATAGGACGGGCTTTAGCTTCAAACATAAAAATTCCAACGCGATACTTTTCTCTATGGCTAACAGTAGAGCAAAGTTTAATAATTAATAAAGGATGTGATAAATAAAGTTATCTTATTTAGATACAACAAGTTCATAATATATTGTATCAAAGTGAGAATGTACCATCATATTATTTAGCTAGCCAGCTAGCTTTACTTTTAACGAGGTCAATATGGAAAACAATCAAAATTGGTGGCGTGGTGCGGTAATTTACCAAGTCTATCCCCGCAGTTTTTATGATGCGAATAACGATGGGGTTGGTGATTTACCCGGAGTAATAGACAAAATTGATTATATTTCCTCTCTGGGCGTTGATGCGATTTGGCTGTCGCCATTTTTCACCTCTCCCATGAAAGATTTTGGTTATGATGTCTCAAATTATTGCGACGTCGATCCTATTTTTGGCACCATTAGCGATTTTGATGCTCTAATTGATAAGGCACACAATCATGGACTTAAGGTTGTTATCGACCAAGTTCTAAACCATACCTCAGACAAACACCCTTGGTTTGAAGAGTCTCGAAAAAGTCACGAGAACGACAAAGCCGATTGGTATATTTGGGCAGACGCTAAACCTGATGGTACCGCACCTAACAATTGGCTATCTGTTTTTGGCGGTCCTGCTTGGCAATGGGATAGCACTCGTAGGCAATATTATCTTCATAACTTCTTAGCCAGTCAGCCTGACTTAAATTTCCACAACCCTGCGGTTGTCGATGCTATATTAGGCACAGTTGATTTCTGGCTGAAACGCGGCGTAGATGGTTTCCGGCTGGATACCGCCAATTACTTTTTCCACGATATAGAGTTAAAAGACAACCCAGCAAAAGAAGTCATTGTAGAAGGTAGCATTGGCGTTAGGTTAGATAATCCTTATGCCTACCAACAACATCTTTATGATAAATCACAACCTGAAAACATTGCTTTCTTGCAACGGCTGCGCACCTTATTAAACCAGTATCCAAATACAACCACTGTGGGTGAAATTGGTTGTGATTTTTCATTAAAAACAATGGCAGAATACACCCAAGGCAACGATAAGTTACACATGTGTTACTCCTTCGACCTATTAACCCATGATTCTTCCATGCAACACATACGCCATACGATGGAAACGATCGAAGCGGGACTTGGTGACGGCTGGCCCTGTTGGTCGATAGGCAATCATGATGTTGAACGCGTCGCAACTCGTTGGGGTGGCGAGCACAGTTCGGCCAATAAAAGTAAGGTTTTCATGATCATGCTGCTCTCTTTGCGGGGAAGTATTTGCTTGTATCAAGGCGAAGAGCTTGGCTTACCAGAGGCGGAACTAGAATATGATCAGCTTGTAGATCCCTATGGTATTAACTTTTGGCCAGATTTTAAGGGGCGCGACGGCTGTCGGACACCGATGCCTTGGAGCAATACAGAATCTGGTGGTTTTTCTCAATCCTCAAAAACTTGGTTACCCGTCAATGAGCACCATTTACCATTGGCCGTATCTGAACAAGAAGGCGACCGATCTTCTGTACTGCATGCATATCGTGACTTCTTGCATCTGCGTCGTACTCATCCAGAGCTGATTCACGGCAATATAGAATTTGTGTACAATGATGAAACAACACTTTCATTTATACGAACTTACGAAGGACAATCTCTTTATATTGCGATCAACACCGCAGAGCAGACTAAAATTTTGTCGACAGATTTAGCTCTGTCACCTTTAACGCTTCCAGAAGCACTTCCAACTGGTTACATTAAAGATCAACAAATTATTTTACCTGCTTGTAGCGTATTATTAGCCATAGTCACGAGATAAATAAAGACTCAAGACAACACACTCTGACAATAAAAACAAAAAGGCCCTAGTCATCGACTAAGGCCTTTTTACTAAAACATCGCTGTGCATGGCTACAATATAGGTAATTGATCTTGGCGAGGCCAGGCATTAATAATGGCTTTTACCAATGTTGCCAATGGAATCGCAAAAAATATCCCCCAGAACCCCCAAATCCCTCCAAAAAACAATACGGCAACAATAATAGCAACTGGGTGTAAATTGACTGCCTCTGAGAAAAGTAGAGGCACTAATACATTACCGTCTAATCCCTGCACCACTAAATACGCCACAACCAGATAAATAAAGTCGTTTCCGGTGCCATATTGATAATAAGCGACGAGCACAACAGGAACCGTAACAGCTGCTGCACCAATGTACGGAATCAGTACAGACAAACCTACTAACAAGGCTAGCAATTCCGCATAGCGCAAACCCATTACCGCAAAGACAATATAAGAAACAACACCGACGACAAGCATTTCGATAAATTTGCCACGAATATAATTGGCTATCTGATCGTTCATCTCACTCGCGATATTACGCATCATTTTACGTTCTTTGGGCAACCACGATGTTAGGTAACTTAAAATTTGTTTCTGATCTTTTAACAAAAAGAACATCACCAAAGGAACCAACACCAGATAAATAAGTAATGAAAACAATGAAGGAATACTAGCAATGGAGTAAGACACCAACCATTGGCCAATATTAGTGAACTCCGCCGCTAACGTACTGACAACTTCATCCACCGCACTTTGACTCACAAGCTCAGAATGCCCTTGAGCGAAGTGCTCAATACCGCCCTGAATGCCGGTAATCATACGAGGAAGATCATTTACAAATCTTACCGATTGCTGCCAAATAATAGGCACCATGAATCCAATAAAAACCGAGCAGCAGGCCAAAAAGGTTAGAAACACAGTAAACACGGAAGTTTTATGGCCAACACCTAATCGCTGCAAACGATCCACTAGACCCTGTAGCAAAAACGCTAACACAACGGCAATTATAACAGGGGCTAAAATCCCCCCCCAAAATGCTAGAGCAACAAGAGTCGCAACCAGCAAGAGCAAAAACACCACCACTTCTTCGTTTGAAAAATAACGCTTTATAAGCAAGTCAACGATCTTAAACATATAGTGTCCGTTTATTTTTTTTGAACAACAAAGGTAAAAACACCCTCATTCTCTTCCTGCTTAAGCAGGGTATGCCCAACAATATTAATATAATGCGGGATATCTTTTAACGACCCAACATCTTCTGTAGTAACGCAAAGGCAATTACCCGACGTCATTTTACTCAACGCCATTTTTGCTTTAAGTAAAGGCATAGGACAACGATCTTCTCTTGCATCTAATATTACGTCATACTCACTAACATTCATAACCGCCACCCGCATCTCCAAGATGAGTACATTTTCCATATTATGAGACTATTTTCAGGTGTTACAACTAAGTTCACTCTCTTACTGGTTGTTTTTTCAATAGGATTTTCAAACCCAGCCCATTCTGAACTGCCAAACCTATCAGCGACCAAAGACGAAAGATCTTTGTCCAACCCAAGTTATGTCGTAGGGCAGCACTGGTTTAGAATGCTCAACGGAAGTGGCGCCGTTATCGACTTCCCTCCTGCCTACGATTATTTAAAGGATGCATTATCTAAAATTCTTCCACAAACGTCGCTTGAGAATAAAATGATCGAGATGACATTACTTAATAGTGCTCAAGCAAATGCCTTTGTCATACCCGGAAATCATTTATTTATCTATTCAGACATCATGGAGATGATAACAAATCAAGACATGCTATATGGGCTCCTCGCTCATGAAGTATCGCATCTAGACTTGAATCATTATGAAAGACAAACACAGAACTCTAATGAAGAGCTAAGCAAGAATTTACTACTTATTGGCGCTGGATTGGCAGCAGCGTTAGCTGGCGCAGGCGCGGATGCAAGTGCCGCACTCTGGCTAGGCGGTATCGCAAATCAAGTTAATGGCGCCCTCACTTATAGTCGAGGCCAAGAACGAGAAGCAGATCGAAATGGTCGTCAATACTTAGTTGATGCAGGATTAAACCCTCAAGGAATGACAGAGTTGTTCAGCGCCTTGGCCAAAGCCTCAAATGGACGCCCACAATTGGAATTTCTTTCAAGCCACCCACTACCTCAATCTCGCATGGCAGATTCACTCTCATTAAAGCCACAAAAAAGTATTCTAGAAGATATACAAAACAGTGATTTTGATTATTTTAGAGCAACTCTTATCACTTATCGAGCAACGCTTGCTGATGATCCCTATCAGTATTTAGCTCAAACCATCCCAAAATCTGACGTAAGCAACTTTGCTTTTGCCCTTTTATACTACCTAGATCAATCACCTGACAAAGCATTAACCTATTTAAATAAGTTAACGCAAAAAAATCGTTTTACCAATTACTTACTTGCTTTAACACTGAAAGCAGACAATCAAACAAGCAAATCATTAGCTGTCACAACCTCTATACTAGATCTAGCACCTAGGGACATTATATTTTCGACACTTTATTCCGAATTAACAAAGACTAAGCCACAGGAGAATCAGCAACCCTATTTATATGAAAACAAACTCATTTGGCATGCCAAAATGGATTTTTACCAAGGTATTCAAAACATTCCATTGGCACTTAACTACAAAGCAAAATTGGAATTTAGCCAAGGAAAAGATAAATCAGCTGAAAGATTATTAAAACGAGCAGAGCGAGATGTTTCTAAACAAGACTCAGAGTTTGTAAACCAAACTCAGCAATACTTTGATAGAGTTCATGAAGCAGAAAAAGAAGCAGATATAAAAGATAACTAGAGCAACCTTATTGGTGGTGAGGACCTTTCACTAACTCATGTAATTGCTTTTGAAAGTGAACAATCTTTGCTTCTAATACAGCATGCTCTTCCAATCGAGAGGAATCTGAACCATGCATTACGCTAGTATCAGCATGAACACCAAAACTTTTTAACTTTGTAACCAACTGCTCTAGCTGAGCACGATCTTTAATTAGCCCCTCATTGCATTTCACACAATCCGAAGCATACGACTTAGCGCTCAGAACTAAGGCAAACATCAGTAATACAACAGTTTTAATATGCATAAAATGCCTCAAGGTTTTATCTAATTTTCATTAAAAAAGGCCAAAACTATTTTTGACCTGTCTTTAATAAAAAATATAAATATTTTACTCAGCGCGTTGAGTTTGTAGAGCGCTCAGTTGTAATCTTAAATCGCTCACTTTAGCATTTAATGCCGCCGCTTTAGCAGAAGGAGCAATGGCCGCATTAACATCAAAATTTGCATTTACATTATGACCTAAACTTTCAATTTGAGATGTCAAATTGTGGATGTTATTTTGAGCTCGGTAAATATCACCGTAAGTTGCATCACCTTGTGCAGCAAGTGCAACAGAAGAGATTGATGTAGCCGCTAGTAAAGTCAGTGCGCTTTTAGTAAAAGTATTCATAATTAATCACCTTAAAATAATATTCATGGCTGACGTTTTGTCTGCCTTGTTTCTATGTTTTAAATAATAACACTTAAAATAAAAATAAATAGATACCAAAGAGCGGTATCTCTTTACATCCAACTTTTCAAATATAAATGCAAAAAAGGGAGAATTAAGACCACCTGTATACATAACTAAACCTAACCGATAAATTAGCAACAATACTCTCCTGAAACTATAACTATAAAGAGTAAGGTTTCATGTGGGGCAATATCAGCACTATCTATAGAAGAGACACAGCAAGACTTAGCTAAAATCAAATAACGACGACAAACAAGCGGTGACGCTTCTCAGAGCCGAAATACATAGAGCCTTCTTTACTTATGGGCAACCAGTCGAATCAAGAGATAAGGGGTTTGAATTGATCGTTGCCAATTTCCTGGATTAAGAGAAGTTAAACAAAGTTATTCTAAGATGGGGTAATTTCAGAGCTGAGGTGTAAGAATTTGAAGCAAAAAAAAGGCCAAATTAAATTTGGCCTTTTATCGATAACTCATATTCAGAGATTACTCAGAGCGTTGAGCTTGTAAAGCGCTCAGTTGCAATCTTAAATCGCTCACTTTTGCATTTAATGCTGCAGCTTTAGCTGTTGGACTAAGAGCGGCATTGACGTCAGCGCTAGTATCAACGCTTTGTCCTAGATGTTCAATTTGTGATGTCAGAGCGTTGATTTGAGACTCTGAACGAGAAATACTGCCGTAAGTCCCATCACCTTGTGCCGCAAAAGCAGTTGTTGCCATTGAAGAAGCCGCTAGTAAAATCAGTGCACTTTTAGTAAAAATTTTCATAATATGTCTCCATTAACATCTTGTTTATATGTCAATTAAATTGTGTGATTAATTAGTCTTAATGACTTATTCAGCGCGTTGAGTTTGTAGAGCACTCAGTTGTAATCTTAAATCGCTCACTTTAGCATTTAATGCCGCCGCTTTAGCAGAAGGAGCAATGGCCGCATTAACATCAACACTTGTATTTACATTATGACCTAAACTTTCAATTTGAGACGTTAATACATTAATATTAGTTTGAGCTCGATAAATATCACCGTAAGTTGCATCACCTGGTGCAGCAAGTGCAACAGAAGAGATTGATGTAGCGGCTAGTAAAGTCAGTGCGCTCTTAGTAAAAGTATTCATAATTAATCACCTTAAAATAATGTTTATGGCTGACGTTTTGTCTGCCTTGTTTCTATGTTTTAAATAATAACACTTAAAATAAAAATAAATAGATACGAAAGAGCGGTATCTCTTTACATCCAACTTTTCAAATATAAATGCAAAAAAGGGAGAATTAAGACCACCTGTATACATAACTAAACCTAACCGATAAATTAGCAACAATACTCTCCTGAAACTATAACTATAAAGAGTAAGGTTTCATGTGGGGCAATATCAGCACCATCTATAGAAGAGACACAGCAAGACTTAGCTAAAATTAAATAACGACGACAAACAAGCGGTGACGCTTCTCAGAGCCGAAATACATAGAGCCTTCTTTACTTATGGGCAACCAGTCGAATCAAGAGATAAGGGGTTTGAATTGATCGTTGCCAATTACCTGGATTAAGAGAAGTTAAACAAAGCTATTCTAAGATGGGGTAATTTCAGAGCTGAGGGCTATCTAAAGAACTGGGAGCTATATAAGAATTTGAAGCAAAAAAAAGACCAAATTAAATTTGGCCTTTTATCGATAACTCATATTCAGAGATTACTCAGAACGTTGAGTTTGTAAAGCGCTCAGTTGCAATCTTAAATCGCTCACTTTTGCATTTAATGCTGCAGCTTTAGCTGTTGGACTAAGAGCGGCATTGACGTCAGCGCTAGTATCAACGCTTTGTCCTAGATGTTCAATTTGTGATGTCAGAGTGTTGATTTGAGACTCTGAACGAGAAATACTGCCGTAAGTCCCATCACCTTGTGCCGCAAAAGCAGTTGTTGCCATTGAAGAAGCCGCTAGTAAAATCAGTGCACTTTTAGTAAAAATGTTCATAATGTATCTCCATTAACATCTTGTTTATATGTCAATTAAATTGTGTGATTAATTAGTCTTAATGACTTATTCAGCGCGTTGAGTTTGTAGAGCACTCAGTTGCAATCTTAAATCGCTCACTTTAGCATTTAATGCCGCTGCTTTAGCAGAAGGAGCAATGGCCGCATTAACATCAACACTTGTATTTACATTATGACCTAAGCTTTCAATTTGAGACGTTAATACATTAATATTAGTTTGAGCTCGGTAAATATCACCGTAAGTTGCATCACCTGGTGCAGCAAGTGCAACAGAAGAGATTGATGTAGCCGCTAGTAAAGTCAGTGCGCTTTTAGTAAAAGTATTCATAATTAATCACCTTAAAATAATGTTCATGGCTGACGTTTTGTCTGCCTTGTTTCTATGTTTTAAATAATAACACTTAAAATAAAAATAAATAGATACGAAAGAGCGGTATCTCTTTACATCCAACTTTTCAAATATAAATGCAAAAAAGGGAGAATTAAGATGCTTTTATACATAACTAAACCTAGCCGATAAATTAACAACAATGCTCTCCTGAAACTATAACTACAAAGAGTAAGATTTCATGTGGGCATATCGGGACGATTTGCAGAAGGCTTAACTCAAATTTAATAACGACGACAAACAGGCGGAGACGCTTCTCAGAGCCGAAATACATAGAGCCTTCTTTAATTATGGGCAACCAGTCGAATCAAGAGATAAGGGGTTGAATTGATCGTTGCCAATTGCCTGGATTAAGAGAAGTTAAACAAGGTTGCGCTAAGATGGGGTAATTTCAGAGCTGAGGGTTATCTAAAGAACTGGGAGCTATATAAGAATTTGGAGCAAAAAAAAGACCAAATTAAATTTGGCCTTTTATCGATAACTCGTATTCAGAGATTACTCAGAACGTTGAGCTTGTAAAGCGCTCAGTTGCAATCTTAAATCGCTCACTTTGGCATTTAATACTGCAGCTTTAGCTGTTAGACTAAGAGCGGCATTGACGTCAGCGCTAGTATCAACGCTTTGTCCTAGATGTTCAATTTGTGATGTCAGAGTGTTGATTTGAGACTCTGAACGAGAAATACTGCCGTAAGTCCCATCACCTTGTGCCGCAAAAGCAGTTGTTGCCATTGAAGAAGCCGCTAGTAAAATCAGTGCACTTTTAGTAAAAATGTTCATAATATGTCTCCATTAACATC